>JANWJD010000042.1 GCA_025449555.1 Chloroflexota bacterium
CGTCGGCAAAATGCACTTCTTCCTCGTCCTCGTTCAGGACTTCGACGGAGAGTGCCAGACTCTGGAGCTCTTTGACGAGCACCTTGAACGATTCCGGCACGCCGGGTTCGAGGATGCTCTCTCCCTTCACGATCGCCTCGTACGTTTTCACACGACCGATGACGTCGTCGGACTTTACGGTCAGCAACTCCTGCAGGATGTGTGCTGCACCGTAGGCTTCGAGCGCCCAAACCTCCATCTCTCCAAATCGCTGGCCACCGAACTGCGCCTTACCACCCAGCGGCTGCTGCGTGACGAGGGAGTAGGGACCGGTTGACCGAGCGTGAATCTTGTCCTCGACCAGGTGAGCGAGTTTCAGCATGTAGATCTGACCTACCGTCACTTCCTGATCGAATGTTTCACCGGTGCGACCGTCGTAGAGCCGCATCTTGCCGTTGGCGGGGAGAGCCGCCTTGTCGAGCTGTTCGATGATCTGCTTTTCCGTCGCGCCATTGAAGACCGGAGTTGCAACCTTGTATCCCAGGTCGGCTGCTGCCCAGCCGAGATGCGTCTCGAGCACCTGGCCGATGTTCATACGCGACGGGACGCCCAGGGGATTCAGGATCATCTGCACCGGCGTTCCATCCGGGAGGAACGGCATATCCTCCTGGGGCCCGATCCGGGAGATCACTCCCTTGTTTCCGTGGCGACCGGCGATCTTGTCTCCCTCGGAGATTTTGCGCTTTTGCGCGATGCTGACGCGCACCAACTGATTTACGCCAGGCTGCAGCTCGTCGCCCGCTTCCCGACTGAATACCTTTACGTCGACGACTTTGCCGCGTTCGCCCTGGGGCACGCGCAGAGAGGTGTCTTTCACCTCGCGCGCTTTCTCACCGAAGATGGCGCGGAGCAGCCGCTCTTCTGCGGTCAGCTCGGTTTCACCTTTGGGAGTAATCTTACCGACGAGGATATCGCCGGGCTCGACCTCGGCACCCAGGTAGACGATGCCGCGCTCGTCCAGATTCTTGAGACCTTCCTCTCCGACATTTGGAATGTCGCGAGTGATCTCTTCCGGACCGAGCTTGGTGTCGCGGGCGTCAACCTCGTGCTTTTCCATGTGCACCGAGGTGAACTTGTCGTCCATGACCAGCGTCTCGCTGATCAGGATTGCGTCCTCGTAGTTCCCGCCTTCCCAGAGCATGAATGCCACCAGGAAGTTCTGGCCGAGCGCCAGTTCACCTTGATCGGTCGAGGAACTGTCGGCGAGGACGTCGCCTTTGACGACGTGCTGGCCCTTCGAGACGATGGGACGCTGGTTGATCGTGGTGCCCTGGTTCGAGCGTACGAACTTGCGAAGCGGGTAGTGCGACTCGTTGTCTCCGGTGTCGTCGCGGATCACGATTTCGCGGCCAGTGACACTGGTAATCACGCCGTCGGCGCGGGAAAGGATGAGCTGTCCCGAGTCGTAGGCGGCGCGACGCTCCGTCCCGGTGCCGACGTATGGCGACTCGGGGCGAAGGAGCGGCACGGCCTGGCGCTGCATGTTCGATCCCATGAGGGCGCGGTTGGCATCGTCGTGCTCGAGGAACGGGATGAGCGCGGTTGCCACACTGACCAGCTGTCGGGGCGAGACGTCCATGTAACTGACGCGCATCGGCGGCTCCATTTCGAAGCCTTCGCCGAACCGGACCGACACGCGCTCCTCGGCGAACTCATCGTTCTCGGTGAGGACCGCGTTAGCCTGCGCGATTGCAAACTCCTCTTCCTCGTCCGCCGTGAGGTAGACGATATCGGTGGAGGCGAAGGGGCGTACCGAGATGGAGGCAATCTCTGCCTCGCGCAGCCGGGCCGCCAGCTTCTGGTCGACGTGTGCGCCATTCTTGCCGACGACGGCGCCGTCGGGACCGAGCACCTCGCCGCGCAGCGTGCGTTTGATCAGGTGGGGCGAATCCGCCGGCAACGTGTTGTACACGCGTCGGTACGGCGTCTCGATGAAGCCGTAGGCGTTGGTGCGCGCATACGTGGCAAGCGACATCATCAGACCGATGTTTGGACCTTCAGGGGTTTCGATCGGACAGATGCGCCCGTAGTGAGAGTGGTGGACGTCACGCACGTCGAAGCCCGCTCGTTCGCGGCTCAGACCACCCGGCCCCAGGGCACTCAAGCGGCGCTTGTGCGTCAACTCGGAGAGTGGGTTGGTTTGATCCATGAACTGTGAGAGCTGGCTGCCGCCGAAGAATTCCTTCATGGCGGCGACGACCGGACGGATGTTGATCAGCGCGTTCGGTTTGGCCGATTCGACATCCTGAATCGTCATGCGCTCTTTGACGACACGCTCCATGCGAAGCAAGCCGATGCGGAACTGATTTTGCAACAGCTCGCCGACGGCGCGCACGCGACGATTGCCAAGGTGGTCGATGTCGTCGCGATGGCCACCGCCGTTGTTGGAGCGAATCATCTCCCTGACGATTCCGCCCAGGTCTTCCTTGGTCAGGATTTGCAGTCCAGTTTCCTCATGCACGCCGAGCCGTTTGTTCAGCTTGTAGCGACCGACGCGATTGAGGCTGTATCTGCGGTCATTGAAAAACAGGGAATTGATCAAGCTGCGTGCGTTCTCCAGCGTGGGCGGATCGCCCGGGCGCAGCTTTTTGTACATCTCGACCAGCCCCTCCTCCTGGGAGTGGGTCGGATCGCGGTCAAGGGTGCTCTGCAAAAAGTGGTGATCTGAACCGGTGTCGACGTCGGCGAAGAGATCGGCGAGTTCCTCGTCCGTTCCGTACCCAACGGCACGAAGCAAGGTGGTCACCGGGATCTTGCGCTTTCGGTCGACCTTGACGGTCAGGACATCGCGGTTGCTGGTTTCGAACTCGAGCCAGGCGCCGCGATTCGGGATGAGCTTGGCGCCCCAGAGGCTGCGACCGGTGGATGGGTCCTCGTCGGCGGTGAAGTAAACGCCGGGCGAGCGTACCAACTGACTCACCACTACGCGTTCCGCGCCGTTGATGATGAAGGTGCCCTGGTCGGTCATGAGGGGGAAGTCGCCCATGAAGACTTCCTGTTCCGTAATCTCGCCGAGCGGCTCACCTTCAGCCGTGACCTTTTTCACGAGTCGGGCCTTCACGGAGAGGGGAGCCGAATAGGTCATATCACGCAGCCGGCAGTCGGCTTCACTGTACTTAGGTTTACCAAAGGGCACTTCGGGTACGATGAACTCCAGCGACATCTTGCCCGCGAAGTCGGTTATAGGTGATATTTCTTGGAAAAGTTCTCTAATACCCTCTTGCTGAAACCACCGAAATGAATCCAATTGCATTTGAATCAAATTGGGCAGCGGCAGTATTTCACCAAATCGGGCGAACGAGACACGTGGATCGTCGGAGACTTGTAAAGCCATTCAGACTCCTTAGGGGATGAGAGGGTCGATGAACCTGATCAACGGACAAACAGCACTTGCCCAAAGGCAAGTGCTTGGTGGCGGTGGCGAACCTTTATCATTACACAAATGCAGTGTTTTGTCAAGGCACTCCGTAATGAAGAATATGGCCGCCGGCTGTTCGTTGAACACGTGATGGAGCGATCACTCACTAAATGATACACAATTCGACCTACGCCGGCCAAGCCGGGTCGTTCTCGAGCCGTGTTCAGCAGCGGGCGCACGCAATTCGCACCTGGCTATGCGTCGGCCTGGACCCGGATCTCGAGCGGCTACCCGAACACTTGCCCCGTACGACGGCCGGCGTCGTCCAATTTTGCACGGAAATCGTCGAGGCCACGCATGACATGGCGACCGCGTTCAAACTCAACTTTGCGTTTTTCGAAGCGCTGGGGAGTGACGGGTGGCGGGCGATCGAAGCGGTGCGGCGGTCGATACCGTCTACGGTGCCGGTGATTGCAGATGCTAAGCGAGGCGACATCCCGCACACTGCGGCCGCCTATGCCCGCGCCATCTTCGATGTGCTGGGGTTCGATGCCGTGACCGTGAGCCCGTATCTGGGCTGGGACGCAATCGCGCCGTTCGCCGACCGCGCGGGAACGTGCGTTTTGGTGCTGAGCAGAACATCGAATCCGGGCGCAGCGACTTTTCAAGAGGTGTTGGTCGGAGATGATCCACTCTATTTGCGCGTCGCGCGGGACGGACTTTCGCTGGAGACAATTGCAGATATCGGATTCGTGGTGGGCGCGACTCAGCCCAGGGCGCTCGAAGCGGTACGTGCCTTGAGCGAGGATGTGCTGCTGCTGGTACCCGGAGTGGGAGCGCAAGGCGGGCAAGCGGCGGCCACATTGCAGCTTGGAGGAAATCGATCCGGCGACAATGCGATTGTGCCGGTGTCACGTGACATCCTGTACGCATCGTCCGGTAAAGACTTCGCCGCAGCGGCTCGTGGCGCTGCCGAAGGACGAGCCCGAGAACTCTGGCTGGAATATGAACCAACACATTCCGGTCGTTGATTTCAGGACAGGCGACGTGGTCGAGCTCCGCAAGCCGCATCCCTGTGGTGGCTATCTCTGGGAGGTCGTGCGCCTGGGCGCGGACATCGGTCTCAAGTGCAGGACCTGCGGCCGGCGGGTGCTACTGCCGCGATCCACGGTCGAGCGGCGAATGAAGCGCTTCGTGGAACGCGGTCCCGAAGTGAGCGCGGTCGATCTCCAGAGCCACATGCAGTGAGCTTGTGGGGCGGATACCCCCTCCCCCGGCCCCTCCCCCGCGGCGCAGTGGAGGGGAGATTGCCGGCTTGAGGTGTCGGAAGAGGAGGAGTCTCGTGCCCGGCCACCGCGTGCCTGGCAACTGGTGAGTTCCGCTGCCACTCAGGTCTGCTCCTGCTATCCGCTGGGAGGCGGTCGATTGAACCGAACTTTGCGGTCGCGGTACTGTCAGCGGCTTAAACGTTGAGTCAATGCGAGCGAGCAGGCGACGGAGTCTCCCATGCCGCTTCGCGGCGCCACGTCGGATGCAACCGGTGAGGCTAACTTGACATTATCTAGTACTAGGTAGGGATCGCCCGGCGTGGCGATCCGCCCGAGTCTCCCGGAGACGCCACAGGGCGGCCAGGCGCGCCGGCCTGGCCTTACGAAAATCGCGGCGCATGTCGGATACGTTGTTTCAAGAGAGCGCCGAGCTACAGGAAGGGTCATCGCCACGCAGGTGGCGGAGGGTTCATCCCCGCACTTTCATGGGCGTACGTACCACCCAG
>JANWJD010000043.1 GCA_025449555.1 Chloroflexota bacterium
ACTCCTTCCGGTCTACCTCAGTGCAATAACAGACGCCTCCCAGCACGCGCTCATAGCTCGAGCGAGCCGGCGGTCGACGCTGCTCCTGACATCGCCCTCCTTTTTCCAACCGACCGTTTCTTCTACCCGGCAGTATATTACATACCGGCCGGTTCTGTTACATAGCATATCGCGGCGGCTGTGTCAAATACGGGGCATGAACTGATCGCGCTGCCGGCTCTCATAGATCATCGTTGCGGCTCAGCCGGCAGCGGTAGCTGCGGTCAGCCAGGAGCGAGAGATACGGTCGTGGCGTCGCAACATCTCTTCGAGCCCTGGATGCGTGACCTGACCGCCGCGAACCACGAATCGTCCGTTCACGATGGTGTGGAGGGCGCTTGTCGGGCCGCAGCGAAGCAGGGCCTCGACCGGATCGGTATGGGCTCCGGCAAACGCCACGCCAGTCAGCGGCCACACCACCAGGTCGGCTGCACCACCCGGCACAATCACGCCGAGCTCGCCTCGCCGGCCGAGACAGGCCGCTGAACCCACCGTTGCTACCTCCAGAGCGTCGCGGGCGCTCATGGCGGTTGGTCCTCCGCGCAAGCGCCCCAACAGGAGTGCGGTGCGCGCTTCGAGCCAGAGCGAGGCGTGATCGACTGAGGCCGACCCGTCGCATCCCAGGCCAACCGGAACGCCGGCGCGGCGGTATTCCTGGACGGGGGCGATACCCCCGGCCAGAAGCATATTGGAACTCGGGCAGTGGGCGACTCCCGTTCTCCAGCTTCCGAGGCGCTGAATCTCCTCGTCGTTCACAAAGATGCAATGCGCGACCCAGGACCGCTCACTTCCCCAGCCTACCTCCTCAAACTGATCGATGGGACGCCGGTCAAAATGTTCAAGGCAGAAGACGTCTTCATCCCGGTCCTGGGCGAGGTGGGTATGGAGCCGGACGTCGAGGCGCTCTGCCAGTTCTGCCGTGCGCTTCATCAGCTCAGGCGTGACGGTCCACGGGGAGGTGGGAGCGAGGGCGATTCGGAGCATGGCACCGGGGCTCCGATCGTGGTACGCGAGGATGAGCCGCTCCGAGTCCGCCAGGATGTCGTCTTCGTCCTCAACCATGGAGTTGGGGGCCAACCCCCCCTGCTCCTGCCGGCGGCTGTAGGAGCCGCGTGTGGGATGGAAGCGCAACCCTATCTCCCGGGCGGCGGCGATCTCGGCGTCGATCAGGCGCGGCTTGGGATGCAGATAGAGATGGTCGGTGGTCGTGGTGCATCCTCCCAGCGCCAGTTCCGCCAGACCGATCCAGGTGGACACGTACACTGCCTCCTCGTCGAGCTGCGACCAGAGCGGGAACTGCGCCTTCAGCCAATCGACCAGGGACAGGTTGGCGGCCGGGCCATAGGCTCGCGTTAAGTTCTGGAAGATGTGGTGATGGGTGTTGACGAGTCCGGGCGTGACGAGACCCTCCCGCACTGAGACGACTTCGTCGGCCTCGGGCTCACCGCCGGGGCGCCCGATCGCCTCCACCAGACCGTCGGGTATGGCCACCCATCCCCCCGGAATCTCTTCTCCGGTCATGGTCACGAGGAGTTCGGCGTCGCGGATCAAAAGATGGGTCATGGCAACCTCCTTGCGATCACACCAAGGTTTGGGCGCTCACGTTGGCCGGCCGCCAGTGTGCGCCCGATCGAGGGCGCGTCTGAGGGCCCGCAGCGCCATTGTTTCGGCCAGACCGATGCGATACTCGGTGCTGCCATGGATGTCGCCGCTCGGCTCGAACCCCTGTACAGCGGCATGCGCTGCTTCGACCAGGTTCTGTTCGTCGGGTGGGTTGCCGACCAGAACTTGCTCGGTTTGTGGCGAACGCCATGGCGTCTCGGCTCCAAGCAAGGTGAGGGAGATGTGGCGGCACATCCCGCGGGCATCGAGCGTGATTAGAGCCGCGGCGCCTCCCAAAGCGAAATCACCGTGACGCCTGGCAAATTCTACGAAGGCGTATCCTGTTCCTCCCGGCAGGGGAGGGACCTCGATCTCTTCCAACAATTCATCAGGTTCGAGTGCCGTCGTGAAGTAGCTCACGAAGAACTCCGCGGCGGGAACCGTACGCGCTCCTCGGGCGCAACGAAGGTGGAAGCGAGCGTCCAGGGTCATGAAAGCCGCCGGAAGCTCCGCCGCCGGGTCGGCATGGGCAACCGATCCTCCGACCGTGCCCAGAGCACGGATCTGAGAGTGGGCCACGTACCGTAACGCCTCGATGAGGAGCGGCCATCCCTGTGCGGTGAGCGCCGAACGCTCGAGCGTCGCTTGCCTGGTGGCCGCTGCAATGACGAGCGAGCCATCACGCGGCTCGATGTTCGATAGGGCCGGAACGCGCGTGACATCGATCAAGCGATCGGGACGCGCCAGTCGAAAGTTGAGCAGGGGTATCAGACTTTGTCCGCCGGCCAGAACTTTGGCATCATCGCCGTACTTGGCCAGTAGCTCCACTACCTGCGCGGTCTCGCGCGGCGCGTCGTAGGCAAAGGGCGCCGGCTTCATGACGCGCCATCCCCACGCCGGTTGATAGCACGCCAGAGCCGGTCCGGATCAAGCGGCAAGGTAGTGACACGGATGCCGAACGGCGCGAGGGCATCTGCCACAGCGTTTCCCAGGACGGCTGCCGGCGCAACCGTGCCCGCCTCTCCGAGGCCTTTCATCCCGCCCGGAATATCCGGGGCGGGTGTCTGCAGATGCACGATCTCGATATCCGGGATTTCCACTGCGGTGGGCAGCAAGTAATCCATAAAGGACGTGGTCAGGGGCTGACCGTCACTGTTGTACACGAGTTGCTCAAGCAGTGCTCCACCGATTCCCTGGGCAACGCCTCCCGCGATCTGCCCCTCGACTACCGATGGGTTGATCATCGTACCGCAGTCCTGGACGACCACGTAGCGAAGAATGGTGAGCCCTCCGGTGTCCGGGTCGATCTCCACGGTGGCGGCGTGCGTGGCGTAGGGAAAGGTGCTTACGGGCGGGTCGAAGGTCTCGGAGACCTCTAGACCGGGGAGCATTCCATCCGGGAGATTGGAGCCGAGGCAGGCCGCTGTTGCCACCTCTTGAATGGTCAGGGCTCGATCCTTCGAACCCTGCACGTACGCTAGACCTTCCGAGATCTCGATGTCTCCCACGTTTGCTTCCAGCAGGTGCGCGGTCAGCTTGACCAGCTTCTCTCGAATCCGGTCGGCGGCCAGGAACGTGGCCGCGCCTCCCACCATGCCGACTCGACTGCCGATGGCACTCGCCGGGCTGTATGGTGTCGTGGCTGTATCTCCCAGCACCACGACGACATCACGCTCCGGGTCGAGACCCAGCCGGTCGGCGCACACCTGCGCCAGTGTCGTTTCATGCCCCTGGCCCTGTGAGGAGCTGCCGCAGTAGACGACCGCCTTACCGCTTGGATCCATGCGGATGAGCACCGTCTCGTAGGTGCCGGTCATATGGCCGCCCCGCACAATCTGCTCGGACGGGCCCAGGCCCGCCTCCATCACAAAGGTAACGAATCCGATACCGAGCAGCCGCCCCTGCGCGCGCGCTTCCGCCTGCCGGGCTGCAAACACGTCGTACCCGATCTGCCGCAAAGCTCGATCGAGCGTGCGCCCATAATCTCCACCGTCGTACACGTGGCCCAGGGCGTTTCTGTATGGCTGAGCGTGGGGTGCGATGAAGTTGCGCTGCCGCACCGCAGCCCGATCCAGATTGAGCCTGGCTGCTAGCTCGTCCACCAGGCGCTCCATGACGAAGGTGGCCTGTGGCCGGCCAAACCCACGGTAAGCGCCTGCGGGTACCTTGTTGGTTACCGCGCCGAGAATGTGAACGCGCATGTGCTGCACGTCGTACGGGCCCAGCATCATGCCGGTGCCGACGATCGGCACTCCGATTCCCTGGGCAGAAGCGTGGCCACCGACATCATAGATGACCCGCCCCCGCAGACCCAGAATGCGCCCGTTACCGTCTGCCGCCAGCTCGACATCCCAGGTCATCTCTCGTGCCTGGACCGAAGCCAGGAAGTGCTCGCGACGGTCTTCTACCCACTTCACTGGACGAGCCAATTGCTTGGCGAGCACACAAACCACGATTTCTTCCGGGTATGGCGGTTCCTTCACTCCAAAACCACCGCCTACCGCCGGCGCAATCACCCGCACCTTGTGGCCCGGCCACCCACACACCTGGCAGATATCCGTCTTGACGAGGTGGGGCATCTGCGTCGAGACCCAGAGTGTCAGCTCGCCCGTTAGTGGGTCATAGGTGGCCGCCGCGCCACGCGTCTCGATTGGCATCCCGGCCTGTCGCTGGATCTGGAAGCGTTCCGCGATCACGACTTCGGCATGCTCGAACTGTCGGTCGACGTCCCCACCGCTCGCAATGTGCTCGGCGAGAAGGTTGGTTTCCCACTCCTCGTGGAGAATTGTGGCACCAGGCTGAAGCGCTTCCTCCGCGTTTACCATCGCCGGGAGTGGATCGATTTCCAGACTCACGAGCTCGGCCGCGTCCTCCGCCGCGTACGCGTCGTCGGCCACGACCACCGCAACCGGCTGGCCCACGTAGTAGACTTTGTCCGTCGCCAATATAGGATTGGACACGTTGCGCTGCCCTGGCCGCAGCCAGTGCACCGGCATCTCTCCCACGCCAAGCTCATCGAGGTCTTTGGCAGTGAGGACGGCCTGAACGCCCGGGGATCCGAGCGCCTCAGCGGCATCGATCGTGCGCAGATAACCATGTGCTGCCGGACTGCGGACGATCGCAGCGTGCACCATTCCCGGCAGGTTGACATCCGCCACGAAAGGAGCCTGACCCGTGAGCAGGCGAGGGTCTTCGAGTCGTTGGATCCGTCTCCCGATGACCCGCCCTGGGCCGAGGTGCAGCGACGGTTGCTCGTCGGCAGCTTGCGGCTGGGCTTCGCCCTGGAGCCGTGCGGTCCACGTCATGTGTGCGCCCAGCTCAGCGCCAGCTCCACGGCCGCGATGATGCCCTGGTAGCCCGTGCAGCGGCAGAGGTTGCCCGAGAGCGCGTGGCGGATCTCCTCCCGGGTCAGCGTCCGCCCTTCCTGCACTAACGGCTCGATCGACATCAGGATACCCGGAGTACAGAACCCGCACTGCACACCATGGCACTCGATGAAGGCTCGTTGCAGTGGATGGAGCCCTCCCCGGCCCAAGCTCTCGACGGTTCGAACGGACCGGCCGTCTGCCTGAACGGCAAGCATGAGGCAGGAGCGAACGGGCTCGCCGTCGAGCTGTACGGTGCAAGCCCCGCAGACGCCATGCTCGCATCCAAGGTGGGTGCCGCGCAGCCCTGCACGTTCACGAATGAAATCCGCCAAGAGCAGACGCGGTTCGACTTCCGCCTCCACGGCACGCTCGTTGATTTCGATCCGTACCCGTCGGGTAGACGATGCGAGGTCAACAGTGCTCATGATCGATTTCCTCTCTCCCGCCGCGCCCTGTGGAGCGCCCTCCTCCTGGGCGAGATGTGGGCGGGTGTTTTGGTATGTTGGTCGACCTGTGTCGGACAGAGGATCAGTCGCCGTCGTCGCGGTCGCACTGCAGCCCCTGCCAGCGACGAAAGAGATGATGCTCGATCTGTAGTGCGTCAAGCACTTTCCCAACACTGTGATTGACCAGGTCCTCGATATTCTTGGGGTGATGATAGAAGGCCGGTATGGGGGGAATCATAATCGCACCCATTTCCACCACCTGCGTCATGGCGCGCAAGTGGCCGAGGTGCAGGGGCGTTTCTCGCAGCATCAGCACGAGCGGTCGCCGCTCTTTGAGCGTAACGTCACCGGCGCGTAGGAGTAGATTGCTGGCGTGGGAGTAGGCAAGTCCGGACAGCGTCTTGACCGAGCAGGGAGCGACGATCATGCTATGCACGGGAAATGACCCGCTGGCGATCGGCGCGGCGATGTCTCTGGCGCGATACCAGCAGTCGGCGAGACTCTGGACTGCACCCGGGCTGAGCCCCATTTCCTGTTGCAGGGTAATGGGCGCTGCGTCGCTCAGCACCAGGTGCGTCTCGGTGTCAGCGATATCACGCAGAACCTCCAGCAGGCGGACGCCGTAGATACTCCCGCTGGCCCCGGTGATGCCGACCACGATCCTGCGCATGACTTAGCCCTCCGCAGTTTCTCTGGAAGCCTGGACTTGAATGTAGTATATTACATCCACTATCCTGGAGTCTTTGCCGAGCTCGTGTACCTCCCATGTCGTCAGAATAGAGGTTCGACTCTGTGGGAACATAGAGGAAGGAGTGTTCCATGGCCACTCGCTGGGGGGTGTCGGCGTTGCTGTGTGACGGGGCAGTCGGCCTCGCCGTCGCCCAGCTGTCCGCCGCTGGAACCTCATGGTCGTAGAGACTCAGCCTCCGTTCTTGGAGATGCGCGGCATCACCAAAGCTTTTGGCGGTATCCTCGCCAACGATCGTATCGATTTCGACGTGCGGCCTGGCGAGGTGCATGCACTCCTGGGAGAGAACGGCGCCGGTAAGACGACGTTGATGGAAATCCTCTACGGGCTCTATACACCCGATGCCGGCGAAATCTACGTCGAAGGCAAGCAGGTGCAGATCCATTCTCCCCTCGACGCCATGCGCCTCGGCATCGATATGGTGCACCAGAGTTTCATGCTGATCCCGGTGTTCTCGGTGTGTGAGAACATCGTTCTCGGCATGGCCGGTCGTCATGACCTGCGGCAGACGGCCGAGAAGATACGCGAGCTCTCGCAAAGCTTCGGGCTGGAGGTCGATCCGATGGCTCGCACCGGCGATCTCCCAGTTGGCATGCAGCAGCGTGTCGAGATCGTGCGTGCACTGTATCGGGGAGCCAGACTGCTGGTACTGGACGAGCCGACCGCAGTCCTCACGCCGATCGAGTCGGCGAGCCTCATGCGCTTCGTTCGCTCCATGGCGCTCGAAGGGCGCAGCGTGATCATCATTACGCACAAGCTGGAGGAGGCACTGGAGGCCAGCGACCGGGTTGCGGTTTTGCGCCGCGGCCGGAAAGTCGCCACGCGTCCCACGCGCGACACGGATGCACGCGAACTCTCGCGGTTGATGGTCGGTCGGGAACTCGAGTCGGCGATTGGGAGGCGCCACGACGAGGGGCGATCCTCGTGTCTGGCCGTCGAGCACCTATCCGTGCGAGGAGAGCACGGCGCTCTGGCCTGCAAGGATGTGTCCTTTGAGGTTCGCTGCGGGGAGATTCTGGGAGTTGCCGGGGTGACTGGAAACGGGCAGAGTGTGCTGGCGGAAGCCATCACCGGGCTGCGCCGGCCGGCGGACGGGCGGGTCTCCCTGCTTGAGGTTGATGTAACCGGCTGGAGGCCGCGGGCCTTGATTCGAGCCGGGATGGCGCATGTGCCCGAAGATCGGAAGGCAACAGGCTGCGTGGGCGCCTTCAATCTGGTGGAGAATCTCATCTTGGGGCGTCACCGCGAGTCGTCCTTCGCACAGCGTGGGCTTATCCTGCGCCGCCGTGCCATGCGTGAGTTCGCTGAGCGCACCGTACAGAAGTTTGATATCCGTGCGGCAGGTCTCGATACGGCTACTGAGGTCCTCTCCGGGGGCAATGTGCAGAAGCTCATCCTGGCACGCGAGCTACAACGGAACCCCAAGCTGCTGGTGGCGGTCGAGCCCACCCGAGGGCTCGACGTCGGGGCCATCGAGTACGTCCATCGCACCATTCTGGGTATGTGCGACCGTGGTGTCGCGGTGCTCCTCTTTTCGTCAGATCTGTCGGAGGTCTTCTCGCTCAGTGACCGAATTGCGGTGATGTACCATGGGCGTCTGCTCGGACCGTTTCCCAGTACTGAGGTGGATATAGAGGGCATTGGATACATGATGACCAGAGGAATTGCGGCGTGACGACGATTCGTCTCCACCCGCTGGGGGCCTATCCTGTACGAGTGCGACGGCAACGGGATCGCGTTCCGTCCCGAAGCCGCCGCGTGGCCATTTTCGCGTCCTCGGTGATCCTGGCCTTGCTGATTGGCGCGTTGCTCATGGCCATCATGCGCGTCAACGTCTTAACGGCCTATAAGGCCCTCATCTCAGGCGCCTTCGGCAACTCCGATAATCTAGTCGCGACTCTCCTCAAGACTGCCCCACTGCTGCTGGCGGGTCTCGGCGTTCTCGTTGCCTTCCGCGCCGGTATCTACAACATCGGAAACCAGGGACAGTTTCTGGCAGGTGCCCTATGCTCGACATGGGTAGGGCTGCATATAGGTAACGTCAGCGGCGCTTTCGGCGTGCCGCTGATGATCGTCTCTGGTCTGGCGGGCGGAGCGCTCTGGGCCCTCGTCCCTGCCTTGCTGCGCGCTGTATGGGGCATCAACGAGATCATCACTACTCTGATGTTCAACTACGTTGCCGTGTACTCGATCGACTATCTCGTCACCGGGCCTATGCAGGGCGGACCGTTAGGCGTTCCGGAGACAGACTTCCTGCCCCCCGGTGTGCAGTTCCCCATCATCGCGCCAGGAACGCAGCTCCACGCCGGTTTCCTCCTGGCGATAATCGCTATGGTTCTGATCTACGCCCTGATCTTCCACACCTCGATTGGCTATGAGATCCGTGCGGTGGGCCACAATCCGCGCGCGGCCCAGTACGGTGGCGTTTCGCTACGCCGGACCATCGTCGGCGTCATGCTGCTCAGCGGCGCGTTCAGCGGACTGGCCGGCATGGGTGAGATCGCCGGTGTGCATCACCAACTCCTCGACGGGGTGGACGGGGGTTTCGAATACACGCCCATAGTGGTCGCCCTGCTTGGCGCGCTCAACCCGTTCGGTGTGGGCATCGCCGCGCTCGGTTTCGCTGCGCTCAGCGTGGGCGCAGACAATATGCAAACCGTCGTTGGTTTGCCATCGTCTTTTATCTCGATCATCCAGGCGCTCATCGTCCTCTTCATTCTGGCCGGCGAGTACCTCGGTCGGTTGACCATCGAGCGTCGGGTGCCTACCCCGCAGCAGAGTGAGACAGAGGACGCTGAGACCCACACGGCCCGAGAGGTAAAGCCGTGAGTGAGATCTTTGTCATCGGCTTTTTGACGGCCATGATCGCCACCGGCATGCCGCTCCTGTTTGGAGCACTGGGCGAGGTTATGGCCGAGCGTTCCGGGGTGCTCAATCTAGCCCTCGAGGGATCGATGCTCGCGGGAGCGCTGATGTCATTCCTCGTCGCCTGGCGCACGAATCATCTCTGGCTCGGCCTTCTGGCGGGCATGGCGGCAGGTATCGCGGTCGCACTCGTCATGGCCTTTCTTTGCATAAGCTTGCTCACGAATCAGGTCGTGACCGGAACGGTGCTCAATATCTTGATCCTGGGCGCGACGAACTTCGTGTATTCGCAGGTAGCTGGAACCGCCCTCACACCGCCGCACGTCTCTGTGTTCCCGAACGTGCAAGTTCCCGGGCTCAGCAACATCCGATTCATCGGGCCGGTGCTGTTCCAGAATCCGTTGCTCGTCTACACCGCCATCCTACTTGTGCCTGCATCCGGCTGGTTCCTGTACCATACCCACGCCGGTCTGGCCCTCCGAGCTACGGGTGAGGATCCCCGAGCCGTAGCTAGTGTCGGGATGCCCGTGCTCCGGATCCGCTACTTTGCCGTACTGTATGCCGGCCTCATGGCCGGTATCGGGGGAGCATTCCTCGTGCTTGGGCAGGTGGGTTTCTACACCCCAAATGTGACTGCCGGCCGAGGGTTCGTAGCTATTGCCATTGTCGTATTCGGGCGATGGAATCCCTACAAAATCCTGGGCGCGACGGCCTTTTTCGGGGCCACCGAGGCGCTACAAGACCGTCTGCAGGCGCTCGGCATCGCGCTCCCGGCGCAGCTCCTCCTCATGCTTCCGTATCTCTTGGTCGTGGTCGCGCTGCTCGTGAGCGTCCGGGGACGCGGTGAGGTAGGCACGCCGGCAGGGCCGCGCTTTCTCACCATACCGTATGAACGAGAGGCACTCTGATTATGAAGAGGAACAGATGAGCGACTTTCACACTTTCCTGGAACGATTGCTCGCCCAATTCCCCAGCGACGTGCTCATCATCAGTGAACACATCGATGACCCCTTCGTGCCCGCTGCCATGGCACTCGAGCTCGACCGGCTGGAGCGCCCTCCAATGCTCATCTTTGAGTCGCTGTGCGACTCAAAGATGCCTTTCGTCACGAACGTCTTTGCCTCACGTGACCGACTCTCCTGGGCAATTGGAACCACGCGAGAGAAGTTTCACGACGCGTTCAACACGTACGCTCACCACCTGATGCCGCCAGTCGTGACCAGCAATGGACCAGTTGCGGACGAAGTATGGACGGGCGAGGCGCTCGACGTACGCCGTCTGCCGGCGATCCAACACTTCAACGAAGACGCAGGTCGGTATTTTACGGCCGCAATTGTTGTGGCCCATGATCCAGACACAGGAGTCCGGAATCTGAGCTACCATCGACTGCAGATTAAGGGGCCGACGCGTCTTGGGGCGAGCCTGCATTCCCGTGGGCATCTCTGGGACTACTTCCTGCGCGCCGAGGCCCAGGGCAGGGACCTGGAATGTGCGGTCGTGCTGGGCGCACATCCCGAAATCATGCTGGCAGCCGCAGGGCGCATGGGCATTGATCAGGACGAATACGAACGGGCAGGGGCCATGATGGGCGAGCCGGTGGAGCTGCAGAAATGTCAGACGGTCGATATCGAGGTGCCGGCTCGGGCCGAGATCGTCCTGGAGGGACGTCTGTTGGGCAACACGTACGAGGACGAAGGCCCCTTTGGGGAGTACACGGGGTATGCTACGGGTCGCTCCACGCGCAATGTACTTGAACTCTCGGCGATCACGCGCCGCCGTGACAGCATGTACGTCGATATCGTATCTGGGAACTCAGGAGACCACCTCGTCCTGGGCAGAGCAGCCAAAGAAGCCTACGTCTGGGGCGGTCTAAAAGCACTCTTCCCACATCTCAGCGCGATCAACTACCCGAGCTCCGGCACCCACTACCATTGCTACATCTCGCTGCGGAAGACCGCCGAAGGGCAGGTCAACCATCTCCTTTCTCTCCTCTTTGGCCTCGACAATTACATCAAGACCGCAGTGGTCGTGGACGACGACATCAACGTATTCGATGAGAGTCAGGTACTGTGGGCTCTCGCTACCCGCATGCAGCCCGACCAGGACCTTCTGGTCATCCCTAACTTCATGTGTAACAAGCTTGATCCATCGTCGCGCGATGGAGTGGGCTCCAAGCTCGGCATCGATGCCACGACGCCCGCGGGTTGGAACTTCGAGCGCGCCACCGTGCCCGAGTCTTCCGTGCGCCTGGCTCGCAAGCTTCTCCAGGACGGCAAGTAGGTCAAGACCCAAACAGCGTTCAAACAGAATGTACCCGCTCAAAGACGAGGATGGATTGCATGGATAGAGAACAGCAGAGAGTGATGGAGGTTCTCCGCCACATAGCGACAAACGTGAGCATTGTCACTACCCGCGACGGGGACGCGCTCCATGGAATGACAGCCTCAATGTGGGCGGAAGCCGCGAAGCCACCTCGCGTGCTCATCACTCTGGATCGTCAGGCCAAGACGTACCAGCACATTAAGAGGAGCCGCGTCTTCGCCGTAAGCCTCCTCTCTGAAAAGCAAGAGGATCTGGCCTTGCGATTCGGAGCAGCTACTGTGCCGCACGACACATTGTTCTCCAGCATCAGTTACCGCACGGAGATCACAGACTCGCCTATTTTGGATAGCTGTGTGGCCTTCTTCGACTGCCGCGTCGAAGGTTTCTATCCTTTCGGCTCCTTCGATATCATCACCGGCCAGATTGAGGCGGCGGGGCTCGGTTCTGCCGACCAGCCGCTCGTCTACTATGCCAGCCACCTGGCGAGTATTCTGCCCTTTGGTCCGATTGTGCAGTACCCAGCGCCGCCCTGAAGGAGGGCTGGTATGAAAATAGCTGTCGGGGTCAAGCCACAGGTTGGTCGCGGGTGATCGTAAAGCCGAGCGCTTGGGCTTGACGGAAGAGCCGCCGCTCCTGCGCCTCGCGGTTTCGACCCTCAAAGTAGTCGACGCCGAGTGACTCGTACGGCTCCTGAAGGAGGAGTACGTAGTAAGCGATGATCAGGATGCTGCGTCCCAACGCAATCGCTGCTCGCTTTGTCCTTTTGCGCCCTACCAGCCGTCGATGCTGCACTCTCAAAGAGACTCTACAGCGGAAAGCGATCTGGATCTACTCGTTGTCCCTGGGACAGTCGAGGATCGCATCGAGGACATGGCCCGGCTTCGCCTGGTGATGTGGGCCACCCCCATGGCGATCGATGTGGTTGTGTACTCCCGCGCAGGGGTGGAGGAGCGCCGGCACTCCTGAGGAACAATGCTCTACCATGCACTGTGAGAGGGCAGAGTACTCCATGACGCCGCATGAACGCGTTCGGGAACTGCTTGCTCTGGCGAACAACGATCTCTACGTCGCGCGAGTACTCCTGCCGGATCCAAAGGCTTCCAATACAGTGCGCATCTTCAGGCTCGATGAGCTGTTGGGGTTCACAGACCGGAGCATGTGCAGTGGTCCTCCAAGGAAGCATGTGGGAAGGAGCATATCGACACCTTTCGCTCCCAGTTGGTTGGTATGAACGATGAACTTCATAGTGTGAGAATAGCCGGTTGGAATCTGATTCCACGAGCTTGGCTCAAAGAGTCTTCTCTAGTTCCATGTACTCGTCGGGCGACAGGGCGCGCTGAAACAGCGTTCTCTTTCTTTGACGTATGATCGTGTTCACTTCGACAATACTGCGCGCACCTGACAATTCAAGTAGGATATGTGGATTCAATGGCACTCTTTCAACTATGTAGGACACTATTTGTAGACGTATACCCTCGTCGTGTATAGGCGAATAGAGGGACAGAAGGTCTTGGGCAAGCTTCGGACTCAGCGCCATCTGAGGTAAGCAAACTACGTTCGCGACTTGTCCACTGATGGAAAATTCAGCATGACGCCACATCCGGGTACTATAGATTGTTCCTGCTTCATATCCTGCGTCGAAAGTAAACATCAGCACAATTGCATTCCCTTTCGTGTGTAGCAGTCGCAGCAGGTCTTCTGTTTTCGACTTCACCCGTGTCAGTACATTTGCTTCGTCGATGATCAGGACGTCAAACTGACCGGATGGGAGAGATTGAATCGATATCGGCTCCTGTTCATAGTCGCGACCATTCATGATGTAAGCAGTATGACCGCTTCGCCGCAACGTGCCGACCAGGCTCGGCAGTAAACTTGTGGTCTTCCCGAATCGGCGTGGACCGGTGACGACGCACAGTGGCTTGTCTCCGAGGGCGTCCGCGATCTCACGTGCATGCCTGGCATACAGGGCTGCTATCCGAGTTCTTACGTCTGCAAGCTGGTCGTCCATTGGGCCTCGTCTATGAGACGCGGGTCATCGCCTTCTCCCCACCGATCAATGAGCCCAGCGCTGTGAGTTCCCTGGTAGGGGTACCCGGGAGGTCACAGCCCGCGCAGCCGGATCTACATTTGAGTGGTGGTTAAAGGTCTGTTGAAACGTCAGCGCCGTCGGCAGGCTCGTGTCGCGCTCCCTGGCGCCTCTCATCCCGGCAGCAACAGAACCCGTCCGCCGCTGGTGTCGGCATGTCCGCCCGTTCAGCCTCGAGACACATGGGACAGCACTCTCCCCGGTGCGGAGAAGCTCCATCCAGATCACACCCACATCGCCAGAGCATCCCGTTGGTTCCTCCGGCCATCAACTTCTACCACCCTGCTGCATAGACATCACCCCGGCTACTCTCTTGAACATACTTCATTGCTTCACTCGTGACAGACGCCCAAACCGTCGTAGCTCGGCGCTCGGGTGAAAATAGCATCCTCACGCGGCCGTTTTCATCCGTCGCGGCGGTCGCAGATCATGGATGTCTCGCTTGAAAATTACTTTCCGACTCCCGCTGACACACCCGCACACCGACGTAGCTCGGCGCTCCGTCGCCGAGGGTTCGTGTGCGGTGATCTCCCGATCCCTAACACGGCCACCGATCGATTTCATCCGGCGTGGTGCCGCACTGCCACATGGGAGACTCCGTCGCCGGACATTCATGACATCTCAAGGCTGAGAAACGGTCGGTCGGGGGACTCTTTCTGGCCAGAGGCCGGCACGACGTCGATGGCAACTGAGGTAGGCGAAACGGTCGGCCGCACATCGGATGGAGCGGCTTGATCCTTTGGGGATGACGATCGCCTCGCCCGGTCCGATATCGCGACTCTGTCCGTCGATCTCTACGCGTCCCTCACCGTCAATCCCGACGAGTAGCACATCGGCCTCGGTGTTGGTATGGTGAGCGACGCCGCCATCGGCGTCGAATACGACCAGATTGAGATTGAGATCCTCGGTTTGCAGTCCCCACGTCGGCTTGCGTTCCTCGCTGCTTCTCGCCAGTCGAACGAGGTCGATTACTTGCATGCCATCCATGTTCATCAGGACTCCTCGCGAATCTGTCCAGGCGCCGACCGGTATGGGTCCGGGACAACGCACCACGCGTGCCACACCAGTGTGTCGCTCGGCGGTGACCATATGCACTGCCCCCTATTATCCTGGAATGGCCGCTGATTCCCTCGACTCACCAGCCAAGCAGTCAGAGCGACTGCGGAGGTAATGAGGTCACTATGGAGTACCATCGGGTGCGATGGACTGGAGCATACCCATCAATCGCCGAAAAGACCCATGACGACTCGAGGCAACGTGATACGTGAAGTCGAAGCAGCTTCGAAGGTAGCGGTGGCTGCTTTACTGCGCCGCGTCCCCGTCTTTGCCTCCCTCGAGGACGAGCACGTCGAGCAACTGAGTGCTCAGGTTGTGAGGCGCGAAGTGGCTAAGGGACAACTTGTCACCGTCGAGGGGCAGCCGGCCGAAGGACTCTATATCATCGCCTCCGGCCACTTTAAGCGCTTCAAGATCTCGTCAGAAGGACACGAGCAGATCATGAAGCTGCTCCAGCCGGGCGAGTCGTTCGGCGAAGTACCACTGCTCGATGGCGGCCCCGACCCCTCTAGCTGCCAGGCTATGGACTCCAGTGTGCTTTACGTCCTACCGCGATCCCGCTTTCAGGCCCTGGTGGAGCAATCGCCCGATCTAGCGCTCGGTCTCATCCAATTCCTGGCAGGTCGGGTTCGTCACTTAACTGAACTCGTCGAGGATCTCTCGTTTCGCCATCGAATCGAGCGCGTTGGTAAGTTCGTGCTGGAGCGAAGCGATATGGCAGATCTGGATCGGCTCACTCAGTCGGACATGGCCGCCGCCACGGGTACGGCGCGCGAGGTCGTGAGTCGCGCGCTGCGTGAGCTCGAACAGCGCGGAGTGATTCACCGCGAACATGGGCGCATTACGATCCTTGACCGGGATCTACTGGAGGTAATAGCCGGGGTAAGAGTCAAGTGAGGAGATCGCCCGAGTGAGTCTGGCTTCATTAGACCACCGGCTTGCGCCGATTCCTCAGTCGGGCCGGCATCACAGATATCGGACCGCGGCCCCAGCGGTGTCAGGCTCCGATGAGAGCTCCCTGGCGCTGCTCGATCGTATCCAGCAGCGCGTGTAGCGCCAGGCAGAACTTTTCCACTCCCTCGCGGACGAGCTCATCGGTCACCGCCTTCATGCTGATCCCTGCTCGTTCCAGATCCTTCATCTGCTGATCGGCCTGGTCGAGTCCCTGGGTCACCGCGCCACAATCAACCTCCCCATGCTCTCGGAAAGCGTCGATCGTCTCGAGCGGCATCGTATTGACGGTGTGAGGACCGATGAGTGAGGTGACGTAAAGGGTATCGGGGTAGCGGGGATTCTTGGTGCCGGTGCTCGCCCACAGCGGGCGCTGGAGCTGGGCTCCTTTCGCCCGCAGTGCGTTGAAGCGCTCGGACTCGAACACTCGCTGGAATCGCTCGTAGGCAATCTTGGCGTTGGCGACGGCGATCTTTCCCGCGATCGCTCTCAGATCCTCTTGCCGTCCATCTGCTTTCTGCACTCGCCCTTCCAGGAGCTTGTCCACCAGAGTATCCACTCGGCTGACGAAGAAAGACGCCACCGACGCAATGCGGTTGATCGGCCGGTTCTGCGCGAGTCGCCGCTCCAATCCGCTCAGGTAGGCATTCATCACCTTCCCGTACATCTCGATCCCGAAGATCAGCGTGATGTTGACGTTGATGCCCTCGGCGGTCAGTTGTTCGATGGCTGGAATCCCCTCAGTCGTCGCCGGGATCTTAACCATGACGTTGGGCCGGTTCAGTTCCTGCCAGAACCGCCGGGCCTCCTCGATGCTTCCCGTTGTGTCGGACGCGAGGTCCGGGGAGACCTCGATGCTGGCGAATCCATCGCAGCCATCACAGCCGTCGTAGACGGTTCGCAGCATATCGGACGCGGTCCCAACGTCCTGGATGGCTAGCCGCTCGTAGATCTGGATGGGGGAGCACCCTTTGGCGGCGAACTCACGGATACTCTGGTCGTAGTCATGGGCGCCGACGATTGCCTTCTCGAAGATACTCGGGTTGGCCGTCACGCCCGTGATGCCATCCTGCTGAATCAGGCGGGCGAAGGTGCCGGAGTGGAGCAGGTCACGGCTGATCGAGTCGAGCCAAACGCTCTGGCCACACTGTTCGAGGTGATGGAGCGGATTGGAGAGCATGGTCTCACCTCAGATGTCGTATGAGCGCGGTATGTACCGGATGGAAAAGAACTCCCACTAATCCAGCATACGCCCGACGGCTGACCGGCCGGCGAGTCCAGGAAGGTGATGAGATAGGTCTCCATGGGAGCGGGCCCATTGCGCCGGCACAGGTGCTGAAGGTCTCGGCTGCGGTCAATCATGCTACGCACCTGCCCACCTGCGCCTTCGAAGCAGGATCATGCCGTGGTGCCGGCGGATGTGGTCGCGCACTTCGGGGTGATCACTTCCAACCGGGTAGCTTCGGCCCTGGAGGGACTCGCAGTTCGGTGAGTACCACTCCAAGGGCAAGGGATGGCGGGAATATGTCTACGTCTCCACGTTCCTGGACATCACGCTGCATCGTGACAAAAGTCCTATCGAGGGGAGAGACGGCAGCGTACTTTGGAACTAGAGAGGTTATGAGAGCTGCAATTGGCCGGTCGGTCTCAGTCGAGGCAGTCAACGAGAGTATGCGCGATGTGGCTGAGAACTCGATGAAGGGGATCGTGGCCTACAGCGAGGATCAACTTGTCTCCACGGACCTTAGCCGGGTTCTCGGAGCTGGATCAGAGAGGAATTGAGCAATGGCCAATCATGCAACAGGCGTACTTGACCGAAGCGCGGAGGTGCTGCCCGCACCGG
Organism: Chloroflexota bacterium; assembly: GCA_025449555.1. Taxonomy (GTDB): domain Bacteria; phylum Chloroflexota; class UBA5177; order UBA5177; family UBA5177; genus JANWJD01. The sequence continues at coordinate 17,327 of JANWJD010000043.1, forward strand.
CACCCACCGAGACTGAGAGAGACCCAAGCGCGGTAATCGACGCGCGGATTCCAGTACAACCTGCTCACGTCGAAGTGCAGGAGATTTACGTACTCGCCACAGACGAGACTGAGCGGGCAGTAGAACAATGGTCTGTCTTGGTCGTCTCCTTGAGCTTGCTGGTGCTCTTTGTGGTCACCTTTTTGGGCTACCTCGTCCTGGACGCAGCCCAATTGCTGTGAGCATCAGACAGTTGACCATGAGACTCACGCGCACGAACGGTCGCGAGATCGTGTGGGCTGAGCCAGAGGAGACTGGCGACAACACAGAGATTGAGGAGAACGAGAGGTCCGCAATGAAGGTCACGATGGAGATAACAGCAGAACTGACCAGGGAGATTGATGGCCATCGCGCAATCGGTCTAGCCACCGTGGACCGGCTCTGGTGTCCGGCCCTGCTCCCCGACGGTACTCAAGGACATTGGTTCCTCACGGAGGATGGCAACTCGCTCATTTGCCACGACCTTGCTTGCCCATGCCACGGACAGGTCGTACACCAGTGCCCGCTGCACCGCGGGCTTCTCGGCAGCACCAGTGCACCCTCCACGCCACGCGAAAGAGCAGCGTGCAGATGAAACGCTACGCGCTCAGTCGCGGGCCGCGATGGGCGAACCGACACAAACACCATATGATCCACATGGAGGGCCAGGAGTCATTGAATTGCTCACGAGGGGATGTACCGCGTGATACGGTGTGTAATGTCATTAAACCGGAAGGAAATGCACTGATGATACCGACACATCTGCTCCTTGCGACCGACGGCTCTGAGCCGTCGCTGGAGGCAGCGCGCCTGGTCCGCGACCTCCTCAACTTCGCCGCGCTAAGCCGCGTCACGACTCTAGCCGTGGTGCCGCCACTCGAGACGGTACCCTTTTACGGCACCAACGTCGGATACGGCATGTATGGCGGTGGCGTGCTCTCCCAGGAGACCTACGACGCGGCGACCGTGTTGGCCGAGCAAACAGCCCAGGACGCCCTGCAGCGGACGGTGGAAGGGCTGAGCGCAACGGTGCCGGTTGAGACCGTCATTGGACATGGTTCGCCCGCCGAAGAGATCGTGCTCAAACCCACGCAGAGACGGGTCCGACTCATCGTCATGGGCAGCCGAGGCTCGCGCGAGATGCACGCGGACCTGCAGTGAAACGTGACGCAGCCAGAGAAGCAC
>JANWJD010000044.1 GCA_025449555.1 Chloroflexota bacterium
CCGGCGCGATGGCACAAGCCGAGGCCCATCTCCTGGCCATTACAGCACCCAAGCGCCATGAACCGGCGCCGGCGGCATCCGAAATTCAGGACAAGGGCTCGTCTCAGCCGGGTCCGCCGCTATCAGTATTCGGCCCCACGGCTGCGGCTGACGTGCTCGAACGACGTGAATCGGAAGCCAAAGCACTACGGCACGGCCGCCCGCTTACGATTCCTGACGGTAACTCGATCGAATCGCCCAATGCCTCGAACGGCAGCGACACATCCGAGGAGGGCGAGCTTCGCCCGTGGTGACGTCTGCTGCACCGCGAGCGGCGCTTGATATCGGCTCGAACACGATTCGACTCCTGGTGGCTCGTGTGACCGACGGGAGTATTGAGCCAATTGAGGATGCAAGCGAGTTTGTACGGCTCGGCAAAGGAGTAGACGCGAGCGGCCGTTTGCGGGAAGATCGCATGCTGGCAGCGATCGCGGCAATAAGGAGCCTGGTGGCCCGGGCGCGGTCACTCGGCACGGACACGGTGATAGCGATCGCGACCAGCGCGGTGCGAGACGCGTCGAACCGAGATGAATTCGTCCAGCGCGTTCACGATGCGACGGGCATCACGATCAGGATTCTTTCCGGGGACGAAGAAGCTCGGCTGACATATCTGGGAGCGGTGCTCGGCAGCCCAGTCGGTGATGGGGCAATCATCTGCGATCTGGGAGGGGGGAGCGCTGAGCTTATCTTCGCCACATCCGACGGAATGGAGTGGGCCAAATCACTGCAATTCGGCTCAGGGCGATTGACGGAACAATTCATTCACCACGATCCTCCCGAACCAGCTGAACTCGAGGCGGTTCGGCAACACGTGCGCCGGCTCTTGAGCGATCTTCCCGCCGCCCGAGCGACGAAGTCCATACTGACCGGTGGCACGGCCAGCCACGTCGCTTATTTACTGGGGAAAGGCGGCGATCAGGTTGAGCTGGATGCCGGCGACCTCGATCGCGACTTGACGCTGATTCGAACGGAAACCGTCGATCAGCTGGTGGAAGTGCATGGGGTACGCCGCGAACGGGCCGAGGTGTTGCCGGCCGGGATCACCGCCGCGGCCGCCATCGTCGAGTACTACAGCACGCCGAGTGTCACCATCACGCAAAGAGGGATTCGCGAAGGGGCGATCGTCGACAGCCTACAGGGAGTCGGGAGCCAAACCTGACGGTTCTCTCCGTGCACCGCGCCGGGTCCTGCTCGACATAATCCACATCACGTATACTTGGGAAGATATACGGATTCAAGATGGATTCCCTCGGGGCGCAGTACCACATGGTCCTGCGACTGGTCGACCTTTCCTTGATCCAACCGAGGTCGAGCTATTCATACCCGAATCGTCCCGTACTCTTCCTGCGGATTCCCACGCCGCACATTCGACACCAGGATAGGAAGAAGCCAATGACCGAAACAGTCGACGACGAATACGGAGCAGCCATCGGATCTGTCATGCAAGCCCGCCGCCAGTACGAGGCGGCGTGCGCCGCGCAGGGAGAGGACAGTTGGGCGGCGCGACAAGCGCACGACTATCTTTCCCGTGAAATTGAACACCGAGACGCAATGCGCGCCCGTCACGATGCGGCGCCCGATCACCGACGTGGAGAGTAGAACCGCCATGGACAAGCGCATACTTCGAGGACTTCAGCTCATTCAATCAGTCGGCGAGAGCGAACCGTTTGCTATCGTGCCGGTCTTCCCTCCGCATGGCGCCGTCATGTCTCCGGAGGAAGTTATGGCAGTTCGCATCAAATGGGCGGAAAAAGCCGGTTATAGCATTCTGACGAAGCAGGTTCCCGGCGAGTTTGCACCTTACAACGCCGTGATCCGGGTCAGTGGGGCAGGCACGGAAGACAAGAATCGGGATTACCTGGCGCAGATTGCCGATACCGCCTAACGACTGTCCTTGGGTGGGACTCGGCGGGCGGCGAGGAGCAAGCGAAATTCTCCGAGACTGAGTCGGACGTTATGCTCCGTGACGATCTGTCGAATAATGTCCTCTGGTTTCATGCCGCTGCGAACGCCTTCCTGGGCCGCACGCAGGACCGTGTCTCCTACCCGCGCATACACTTCGTTGGACGGCACGCCGGGAGTAGTGGGTCGCCTCTCTCCCGTAGTCTCCGGGGCATTGTCTTCGCCATTTTCAATCTGTGAAGCAAAATCTACTGGTTCAGTCATTGCAAGTTCCTTACTCTTCAGAGCGGCGCTGTCGTCAACGTCGATTGAGACTGTGATCGCGGGCCGCGTATGTATTCTTGCGTACAGCGGTACCATCCTCAAGGCAGCGAACGGGTTCGTCCCATTGCATGTCAGTATACCACCCGGTTGTTATGTCAATTAGCCAATGGGCGGTAACTCGCAGGCAGTTTGTGCCGGCCGTGGGTCAATTGGGGTACGGATCGAACCCGTGCGTCAAGCAGTCAGGGCCTGCACCCGTGAGACAAAATCGCGGATTTTCCGGTGGTCCTTCTCGCCTGCCGTCTCCACGCCGCTACTGACATCCAGGCCCCACGGTTCCATGGCTCGCACCGCTGCGAGAGCGTTTTCAGCGTGCAATCCCCCAGCCAGTAAGAATGGTCGGGTAATCCGTGATCCCCCGGTCCAGGTGAACGTCTTCCCGGTTCCGCCGTACGAATGTTGCTGCCACGCATCCAGCATCACCAGATCCGCCCGGCTCGTTTCGATCCGATGCGCCAACGCGGAATCCACACCGCCGGCACCCACGTGGAAGACCTGGACCGCAGGGATATCCAGCGCGTCGACGATATCGTCGGTTTCTGTCCCGCTCAATTGGGCGTAGTCGAGTCCGCACATTCGGCCGATTCGATTGATCTCCGAGGGATCTTCATTCACGAATACGCCAACAAATATCGCCGCAGTCCGCGCTCGGACTTCCGCCACCAGATTGTGTGCGTCGACTGGATCGATCTGCCGCCGGCTGGGCGCAAACACCAGGCCGAGCAGATCGGCTCCAGCCTCGGTTGCCACCAGCGCATCATCCACCCGCCTCAACCCGCAAATCTTGACGCGAGTCATACCAGTAATTCCCGAATAGCTGCTTCAGGGTCGCCGGCCGTCATCAATGCCGAGCCGACCAGCACCGCTCGAACTCCCGCACGTGTGACTCGCTCGATGTCTTTCCGGTCGGCGATTCCGCTTTCACTCACCACGACCACGTCGTCGGGGATGAGAGGAGCAAGATACTCGGTGGTTAGCAGATCAACTGAGAAATCGGAGAGGTCTCGATTGTTGATCCCGATCAGTGTCGACTCGGCGGCAAGTGCGCGCGCGAGATCGTGTTGATCGTGCACTTCGACCAGCGGTGTCATGCCGAGCTCGAGGGCGAGTCGTTGCAGGGGTCGCATGACATCGTCTCGCAGTGCTGCCATGATCAGCAGGATTAGATCCGCGCCGTACGATCGTGCTTCGTAGACCTGGTACGGCGACAGGATAAAGTCTTTGCACAGTACCGGAACACCGACAGCGGCGCGCACGGCCGAGAGGTCGTCCAGTGTGCCACCGAAATACCGATGATCCGTCAGTACCGAAATCACGGAGGCGCCTGCTCGCTCATACGCCTGTGCCTGGGCTACCGGATCGACCTCCGTGGAAAGGTCACCGGCGCTGGGCGAACGACGCTTTACCTCGGCGATAAGAGCAACCTGGCCCTTGAACCGCACCTCTCGAGGTGCGGGCGCCGCCCGAGCACGTCGTATGACCTCGTCGAGTCCGTGGCGCCGCTCGCGTTCCGTTATTTCGACTCGTTTATGGTCGAGAATTTCGTCAAGAATCATGGACTCAGGCCATGCTTTCGATGCGAGCGCGAGCTCGCTTGGAGACGCGCCGCAGCCGCTCCAGGGTCTCGGCCGCGGCACCGGCGTCCAGGGCCTGCTCAGCCTGAGATGCCGCTGCCTGCAGATTCGGAGCGCGACCGCAGGCATACAGAGCGGCTGCCGCGTTGACCACCGCAGCATCGCGGGCGGGACCGCGCTTTCCATTCATGACGTCGTGCAGGATGGCGCCGTTGGTAGCCGGATCGCCGCCTTGCACTCCACTTGCCTCCGACCGAGACACACCAAAGTCCTCGGGACCGATCTCGTACGAGCAGACTGCACCGGCATGCACTTCGCGCACCGAGGTTGGCGCGGCAATGCTGATCTCGTCGGTTCCGTCCTGACTGTGTACGACCAACGCGCGCTCGACGCCAAGCTTCATGAGCGACTGCGCCATGAGATCGAGCAGCGGCTCGCTACTGACACCCAGAAGCTGATAACTCGGGCGGGCCGGATTCGTCAACGGCCCGAGCAGGTTAAAAACCGTTCGCACTCCCAGTTCCCGCCTGGGAACGGCCGCGAAGCGCATCGCCGGGTGAAAGGCAGGCGCGAAGAGGAATCCGATGCCAGCTTCCTCGATGCAGGAACTCACGCCTTCAGGCGGAAGCGACACATCCACCCCCACCACCTCCAGTACGTCCGCACTCCCGCATTTGCCGCTGGCGGCGCGATTGCCGTGTTTGGCTACCGGTTGCCCACACGCGGCCACGATCAGAGCTGCCGCGGTCGAAATATTGAAGGTGCCACTGTTGTCTCCGCCCGTGCCGCAGGTGTCTGCCAGATGTCCGCTCACGGTCAGTTGACGGGCGCGGGCACGCATCGCACGTGCGAAGCCGATCATTTCATCCGGTGTTTCACCTTTGATCCGCAGCGCCACGAGCACCCCCGCGAGATGCACCGGCGTCAATTCCTCATCCATCATGCGATGCATCAACTGCTCCGCTTCGGGCGCGCTCAGATCTTCGCCGGCGATCAGTCGATTTAACACGTCGCGCACAGTGGTGACCTCCCAATAAATACAAAGCCCTCGTCCGGTATAGGGACGAGGGTTACCCCGCGGTACCACCCCATTTAGGCGAAGGCCTCTTTACTGTTTCCCGTCCGCCGTAATTCGTCCAACTGTATCACGGCCATCCAAAATTCGTCAATGGATGTCGTGTCGCCGCAAGACTTCGTAGAGCATGACGCCGGAAGCGACCGCGAGATTCAATGAGTCACCACGTCCCAACATCGGAATGCTGACCATCCCGTCACAGATCGATGTCTCCTCCGGGGTCAGGCCCTCCCGCTCACTTCCCATGAAGAGGGTCAGAGGTTTGGGGTACGGCGCGTATCGATAGTCGACCGGTGCCGCGCCCGAGGTCCCCACGACCATCACCCCGTGCCGATGTTTCCAGGCGCTTAGATCCTCGATGGAAGCTCGCACCAGGCGCTGGGAGAAAACCGCGCCCATGCTGGCCCGCACCGCGCCAGGATCGTACGGGTCCGTCGCATCACCGAGCAGAATCACGCCCGCTGCTCCCACTGCGTCGGATGTACGGAGGATCGTTCCCAAATTACCCGGGTCCTGCACCCCCGCCAGTGCAACCCAGCACAGTTCATCGCTGGGAATGACTTGCTCGAGCGACTCCCAACGTTGACGCACCACGGCAGCGATCCCCTGCGGTCCATCCTTGAGCGAGATGCTGCGGAACACATCCGCGCTTACCTCGAGTCGGGTGATGCCACGTTGCACCATACGATTGACCGTCCTCCACCCGAATTCGCTGGTCAGGAGCTGGGGTGCGACCACGCACGTCTCGATGCCGACGGAGAGATCGACTGCTTCGCCGACCAGGCGGAGACCCTCGACATAGAACAGCTCAGAGCGCTCGCGCTCTTTGCGCTGTCGCAGAGCCCGTATGGCCTTGATGGCGGAATTGCCAAAGCTGGTGATGGGCGGCATCGGCTGAGATGCGGCGGCTGCCGCGGGCTACGCTTTGTCGCTCACGGGCGCCGGCACGTCGGTTTGTGTCCGGCGACGGTTGAACGTGCGCCGCAGACGGCGGCGCATGATGTGCACCACGGCTTCCAGCACGATTGCCTTCGACATCTTTGAACGTCCGGCGGCCCGCTCCACAAAGGTAATCGGCACTTCGCGGATCTTCAAGCCGAGCCGTTCCACCTGGTAAACAACCTCAATCTGGAAGCCATACCCGCGAAGGCTCAGTTCGTTCAATTGCAGGCGCTCCAGCGTAGAGCGGCGAAACGCCCGATAGCCGCTGGTAGCGTCGTGCGTGTGTATTCCCAGCCCAATGCGCGCCACCCAGTTACCGCCCTGGCTGATGAACTGTCGCACCGGTGACCAATTCTCCGTGCCGCCCCCCGCGACATAGCGTGAACCGATGACCAGATCGGCATCGTCGAGCGCCCCGACCAGTTGTGGCAGGTAGTGCGGTCCGTGTGAAAAATCGACATCCATCTCAAGCACTACATCGAAGTCGCGGGCCAGAGCCCACTTGAACGCCTCAACGTAGGCCGTTCCCAGCCCGAGCTTGCCGGCACGATGTAGAACGTACAGTTCGTCACGCTCGCTCGCCAGGCGATCCGCGATCTGACCCGTGCCGTCCGGCGAGTTGTCATCGACGATGAGCACCGCCGCTGCCGGAAAGTGCTCGCGGACCGAATCCACCAGCGGCACGAGATTTTCGCGTTCGTTGAAAGTGGGAAGCACCACCAGAGTACGCCATGCCTCCACGCCACTCAAGGTCAATGTCGTCCCTTTCCGTGCCGCCAAAAAATGCAGCCAAGTTTAACACGGTGTTCCCGGCGCCTCTCGGGGCCCAGCCTCAATGGACCCGGTCCGGAGATGGACGACAGGGAGATCCGACCGGCACGCGGCATAATGACACATGCCGGACTTGAAGTCGCAGCCCGAAAAGGACCGTCCAATCGACTCTGGAGATGAGTTTCGTCAGCGCGCGGACGATCCGATCACACTCACCGTGCCGCCGGCAGTGATCGGCTTCCTCTTACTCCTGGCCGTGCTGCTGGCATGTGTCTTTTACATCGCTGCCCAGGTCGTGCACACCGCCTGACCGTCTGTGCGTGCGGGCCGGCGCCCAGTCGATATACTCGGAGGCCACGCATCGAGTACTGAAAGGGCGACATGTCCATCCCTCGCAAAATCACAGTTGAAACCGACGGCGCGTCACGCGGTAACCCCGGGTTGGCCGGCGCGGGCATCATCATCAAAGATGAACATGGGCGGCGGCTCGAGACGATCCAAAAGTTTCTGGGAGTCACCACCAACAATCAGGCCGAGTACAAGGCGTTGATCGAAGGTTTGCGGGCCGCTAAACGCCACGCTCCGGATGAAGTCACGGTGCAGATGGATAGCGAACTCGTGGTCAAGCAGATGACTGGGAAGTATCGGGTGCGACATCCAGAAATGTTGCCTCTGTATTTGGAGGCGATGGAACTGGTCTCCGAGTTCGGCAAAGTGGACTTCGTGCACGTTCTGCGGGAAAAGAATCCGGGAGCTGACCAGGTGGCGAACATGGCAATCGACAGCCGCATGGTGCGAGGGCGCGGCGCGATCTCCGACGGCTAGTCGCGAATATAGCCTTCACCACCCATGAGTGACTCCTCCGACGCGATTCTGACCGTCACCCTCACTGAGTTCGACGATCACGGCACGACGCGCGCGCGTGTGGGCAACCACTGGCTCGAGGTCGAGCAAGGCGTCCCCGGCGAGACGGTCAAGATCGAACTCATGGGAAAGAAACGCCAGCGTGGTCGGATCATCGATCTGGTCAAGTCAGCCAACGATCGTGTGTTCCCACCGTGCGAATACTATCGCGAGTGGAAGTGCGGCGGTTGCCAGTGGCAGCACATTTCGTATCGCAGCCAACTACGCCGAAAGCGTCGAGCTGTGGAGGCAACCATGAAGCGCGCCGGTCTCGATCATCGAGTCACCGCTACATATTCGCTGGCTGAGCCCTGGCGCTATCGAACGACCGCCGGCATAGCACTCGGAAAGCACGCCGGTTTCCGACGCCATGGGTCTCTGGCCATCGTGCCGATCGAGGATTGCCTCATTTCGCACCCGCTGATTGGCCGCCTGATGGCCGGGTTGAACAAGGAATTGGAGAGCGGCGAACTGCCCGACTTCAGAGGCCGGGTACGACTCGACGTGCGGTTGGCAGATGGACCGGTGCTCCAGGTGCTGGTGAGACCGGGGGACGATCATCCACCGGCTCCATCTGATCTCGAGATTCTGACCGCCTTGCTCACACAGACGGAGATCGTATCCTCAGTGTCCATCATCTCACCCGATGGCGAGTTGATCGTCCTGAGCGGTGATCCGTTCGGTCAAGCAACGGTGGCGGGACGGCCTGTGTATCTCCATGCCGGCTCGTTCTTTCAGACCAATCTCGAACTCCTGCCCGAGCTCGTTGGCCGGCTGCAGTCGGAAGCGGCACCGCTGGAAGGGAAGCGCATCGCCGATGTCTACGGTGGTGTCGGCATCTTTGGCCTCTTCCTGGCGGAGAATGCATCGGACGTCCTGGTCGTCGAGTCCGATCCACTTGCCGGGGAAGCGTGCCGTCGCACCGCGGCGGAGTGGGGTCTCGAGAATGTCCGTTTCCGGGTGGAGGAAGCGGAGGTCGCCCTGCAGGATGAGTCGGGATTCGACGTAGTAGTCGTGGATCCGCCGCGCACCGGACTGAGCGAGACGGTAATCGAGGCCCTGATCGAACAGCAGCCGAACACGATCCTGTACATTTCCTGCCTGGCGCAGTCGCTGGCGCGCGATTTACGCGTTCTTACTGCCGAGGGGTACAGCGTCGAGCACCTGGAAATCTTTGACTTCTACCCACAGACGTACCATGTCGAAATCCTGACCGTATTGCGGAAAACGGACGACGGCGCCGCAGGCAACGACGAGGCAACCGAGCAAGGCTAGCAGTCGGGATTCACCGGACAGTGAAGCACTACGCTTCGTCCTCCATCCACTTGCCGTGCGCTTTGATCAGTTCGATCAGCCGATCGTCCGCGATCTCGGCCGGCACACCTTTCTCCACGCATTCCTTGCCAACGTACAGGTTCACCTGACCGGGCGCTCCGCCCACGTACCCGAAGTCGGCATCCGCCATTTCGCCCGGACCGTTCACGATGCAACCCATGATGGCGAGCTTGACCCCCACGAGATGGGATGTTCGCGCCTTGATGCGATCCGTGGTTTCCTGCAGGTCGAATAAGGTACGTCCACAGGACGGACACGCCACATAGTCCGTCTTCGTGATCCGCGTGCCCGCGGCCTGCAAGATGTTGAAGGTGAGCCCGGACGAATCCTCGACACCGTCGATGGCGACGGCATCTCCCAGACCGTCGCACAGGAGCGAGCCGAGCGCGATCGAGGCAGGCAGCAGCGGATCGGCCGATGCGCGCACTCGCAGCAAAATCGGATCGTCGACCCGGCGGTGAGCTGCCTCCGCCGCCAGATGTCGATAGGCATGGATGAAATCCTGCTCCGACACGAGTAGCGACAGCACGAGGTTGGTGTCCGGCCATGCGGTCGCACTCTCCAGCAACTGCCGCACCGCAAACTCCATGGTGTGCTCTTCGTCGACGGTTGCCTGGAGAATCATCGCGAGGCCGGGATGCATTTGACTCGCCGCGTTCATAACCACGCTCAGATCCAGGCCCTGATCGACCTCCACGACGAGACCATTGACCCGTTCCAGCGCACCCAGTAAGAGGTCGACGTCACGGCTCGCGGCCAGCAGCGCGAGTCGCGCCTGCGGCCACTTCACCAGCCGCTCGGACATCTGCCGCAGCGTGTCGAGATCGTCGGCGCTTTCGAGCACCATCAGGGCAGCATCCGGCTTGGGCTGACGCCGACCGGCGGGACTGGCCCAGCGGAGGATGCGTGCCATGGCGGACGGCTGCTTCGAAAGCGGGCCATTGATGGAGGCGATCACCGCGACCGTGTGGTCGCGCCCGATCGGCACATCGCCCAGGGCCGCCTCCCGACTCCGGCGCCGCCCGTAGTGATAGTAGTCCCAGGGCACGTCTGTCTGGCTCCGACCGTGTTCCTCCGTTGAAATGCCGGCATATCTCCTGGCGAGAGCGAACGCCACGGGGATCTCCGCTTCAGGTTCCTCGGTCAGAGAGACGCGAATCGTGTCGCCGATTCCGTCTTCCAGCAAACTGCCGATGCCGATGGCCGACTTGATGCGGCCATCCTCTGCATTGCCAGCCTCAGTCACACCAAGATGGAATGGATACTCCATCCCCAGTCTCGCCATGCGTGCGGCGAGGAGCCGGTATGCGGCGATCATGACCTTGGGGTTGGAGGCTTTCATGGACAAGATGATGTCCTGGTAGCCGTACTTCTCGCAGATTCGCACGAACTCGAGCGCAGACTCGACCATGCCTTCCGGCGTGTCTCCAAACCGATTCATGATCCGGTCCGAAAGAGAGCCATGGTTGGTGCCGATGCGCATGGC
>JANWJD010000045.1 GCA_025449555.1 Chloroflexota bacterium
CGGCCTCGGTTTCCCCACCCAGGGGCCGAATCACCGGTCCTCCTCGGTGTGGTTGGCTGAAGTGGCGTGCGTCTAACTCGGTGGCCTGCTCTTTGATGCCGGCCCGGTCAATTCACCGGTCCTGCTGCAAGTAGGCACCGGGCACGGCAATGCAGGTGGGGTTGGAGCGCAGAACGGCCGGCAAAGCGATCCGGCTGACCCGACGTCGTTGCAGGATGTGTTCGTCCGCATCGGTGGCGCGACCGCGGGTATGGCAACCACGAGTCTGGTGGTCAATAGCGACAACGTGCTGTTGGATGACATCTGGGCCTGGCGTGCCGACCATGGCAGCGGCGTGGGCTGGACCGCGAATACGGCCGATACGGGCGTGATCGTCAACGGCGACAACGGGACGGCCTACGGACTGTTCGTCGAGCACTACCAGAAGTACCAGGTGATCTGGAACGGTAACAATGGGACGGACATCTTCTTCCAGAACGAGATGCCGTATGACGTGCCGAGCCAGGCTGCGTGGATGGAGGCTCCCGGAGTTGACGGCTGGGCGGCCTTCAAGGTGGCCGACACGGTGACCAATTTCAGCGGATACGGCTTGGGCAGCTACAGCTTCTTCAATCAGGGTGTGAACATTTACGCCGCGCATGCCTTTGAAGTTCCCACCAGCCTCCCGGCAGGGAGCCTGCACGATCTGCTTACCGTCTTCCTCAACGGGTCGGGTGGCATCCTGAATGTGGTCAACGACATAGGTGGATCGGCGACCAGCGCCAACCCGGATACCCCGGTCACCGTGGTCAGCTACCCGTAGCCGCCTGAGTCCAATCCAATGGTCTGATCGAGGGCCGTCCAATCCGTCCACTGTGACGGCGCTGGATGACCCTCATCGGATTGGCATGACGCCGGTCAATATTGTGAGCGGAAGGACCGTACCACAGCCGATGCAATTGAGGAGACGATAGGGGTGGAGACCGCAAGGTGCGGAGACAGACGGGCAAAACGGCACACCGGCCGTTCCCTACGAACTCATCGCGGTCTGCTACAGGAGTTTCGAACCGGAGATGAGCATCACGGAGGCCAGACTGATGCGCAGGAATTGTTCCGGGAATCCAAGCGCCAGCCTGCTTCCCAGTAGCACGCCCGGCACGGAACCGATCAACAACGAAGCCATCATCGGCACGTTGACATTGCCGGCAGCCAGCTGTGCGAGGCTCGCGGCGCTCACCAGGATCGAGGCATGGAAGACGTCGGTTCCGACCAGATCTTTCGATTCCCAGCGTGGATACAAGAACAGGAGCGAGACGATGATCAAGGTGCCGCTACCGACCGACGTCAGGCCCACCAGCAGCCCGACAACAGCGCCGATAATCGGAAGAATCCAGGGCTTGCGGTCGCCCAATTCCTGGATCCCATCGCGAAAGTCCCCGTTTGATGGCTGGCCCCAGCGCTTCATGCCCGCGGTGAGAGCGGGCTTCAAGACCAGGACAAGCGCTACCAGGATGAGGACCCAGCCAATGGCGTGCAGCAGGAACACATTGACCAGCGTGGGATGATCGCGGCGAATCACACTCACCACTCCCACGCCCAGCAAGGTCGCGGGCACACTCCCCGCGCCGAGCAAATAGGCGCTCTTGCGGTGCACCGTTCCCTGGCGCCAGTGAGTGCCGCCACCGATGATTTTGGTGATCGCCCCGTACGCGAGGTCGGTCCCAACGGCAATGATCGGTTTGACTCCCATCACCAGAATCATGACGGGAGTCATCAACGACCCACCGCCCATGCCGGTCAAGCCGATCAGAAATCCGATGATAAGCCCGATCAGGGAAAAGCGTAGATCCATAGAGCCTCACACCGCATTACCGAAGTCAAAAATAACAGTTGTTAGATGTTCTCAGTGTGAGGGATAACGATGATGAGAGTCAAGGCATTTCAGGCCAATATGTCTTAACCTTTGCTGAACCGTGTGGACCCTGGGAGACCGGGGCGGATCGTCACGCCGGGACGATCCCTACGACGCTCGGGTCGGAGCGACACGAATGATCATCACCACCGTGTGCAACGGTCCTACCTACAGACGCACGGCATCACGTGCCAACGAGAACCCGAACGCTGGTCTGCCCGAGTCCTGCCGGCGTGTATACCAACACCCGCAAACTCCAGTGACCACCCATGCCGAGATCGGTTGTGCCGGCAAAGATTCCGGGCCTCGTTAGGGTGAGGGTTGCCTTGCCCGTACCCATTTCCATGTCCAGCATGGTGGTGAGGACGACCACGGTGGCTTGCTTCACCTGCTGTCCCCGTGCGTTCTGCAACCTCACGGTGATCACATTCGGTCCAGACCGATCTGGCGACAGGGCCAGGGTTCCGGTCAGGCCGGCAAGATGGATTGGGTAGGCGGACGGCCCCGCCGGGGAGAGCCCCTCCGGTACGGGGTAGGAGAACATGACGGAGGTTGCAAGGAGCACACCTGCCCCCAACACCGGATTGACGCCCAGCCAGGCCAGGAGGCGCCTGACCCACACCGTCTGGACTCCACCCTCCACCAGATCATCTTGCGTCAAGGAGGCGCGAATGCGAGGACGCACGATGAACACGGTAAAGACGCTGACGAGCATCATCAGGCCAATCAGCACGACCTTCACGACCAGTGCCCAGCCGTAGATGCTGTGGAAAAAGGCATACCACGAGGGGATGTGAACCTTGGCTGCAAACAGCCCGCTCAGGGTAAAAAGTGCGATGCTCCCGTACGCCAGGGGAGAGAAGCGATTGAGTGCATCCAGAAACCCCTCGAGCGCCCGCCCTGGTCCGCGGCGCAGCCGCAACACCGGCATGAGAATCAGCACGATGTAGATCTGTCCACCAAACCAGAGTGCATCCCCCATGAAGTGCAGCCAGTCGGCTCCCACCGCACCCGATATGATCTGGCTACCGAAGATCGTCCCGACTTCTGCTGCGGCGGCATGCCCACTGGCCGCGAACAGAGCGAGATAGATGAATCCCAGGGCTCCCGAGAGCAATGTTCCGACCGGCGGTCGAGGCCGTACCGCTGCAGCCGCCAGCGACCTGACCCGTGAAATCGCCGGCCGCGGCACGGTCATCGCCGCCGTTGCCACCAGCGCGACCAGGGCGAGTACCTGCCGTGCTATCCAGAGTTGACCGTACTGTCCGGAGAAGATACTGGAAAGGGTCGAGGAGGAGAAGGTGCCGCTCCAGGTGCCATCGAGGGAGTGCGCCTCCTGCAGAATGACGATGGAGCTGGAGACGATCAACGCGACGATGTTCAGACGAAGAAAGGTCCGCAAACGCGCCCGTTCGGCTCCAACCGCTTCCGGATCGACGGCGGCAGTCGACCGGGCAAAGACCAGGGCCGAAACCACCGCGGCCCCGACCCAGGTGACGGCAGTAAAGAGCTCGAGCCAGTGCGCCAGCAGCGAGATCAAGCCGGCGGCATCGGGGAAACCCTGGGTCGGAGTTCCCTGCGACACTCCCTTCAACGACGGGCCCGGACCTCGGTGCTGCACAAAGAAGAGGTACGAACCGCGCAGGATGTGGCCGTCCTGGGCGGAGACGGAGGTCCAGAGCACGAGGTAAGCCCCGGGTCGAAGCGGCTTCAAACCGACTGTCATCTGGCGCGGCAGTCCGGGCACCAGCGTTGCATGTCCGGTCGTCATCGTATGCCGAAAGCGATCCCACACGATGATCTGCGAGGCGGAAGCGTTCAGATCTTCGCTGAATTGCAGATGGACACTCGACGGCGCTTCAGGCAAAACGAGGTCCGCCGGTGGATCGGAGTGTATCAGGAGGGCGTGCGCCCATGCGGTGCCCGTCCCAGACCACCACAGCGCGACCAGCAGCGCCAATAGGGGAAGGACGCGACCGGCTCCGCGTGACACTCCCTGGTGCCAGGGCATGGGAGTCCGGGTGCGATTCGTTCCGCGCGCATACGACAAAGCGGGTGGTGCCTCCTTAGTTTCCTTTCGCAGATTTCTTACCTGGCCGCATCGTGATGAGGGCAACGACGGCTACCAGGATCGCGACGACCAGGACAATGATGACCGGGATGAAGCGGTTGAGCCACGCAAAGCGGCTCGACGCCGCCGGCGCGGGAGCGATTCCAGTTAGAGCGGGATTCGTCACCGCTGTAAAGATTCCCAGGGAGGAGGTGGGGCAAGCCATGGTCGAGGTGGTGAAGGTTGCGTTGTCCGAGTAACAAACCTGTTGCCACTTCCCGCCCACATACTCATAGATCGCCAGCGGCGGGTGCGGCCAGCGCAGGGTGAGATTGACCGGCCGCGCCACCCGCACCGCCGAATTTCCCGGTTCTCCGACAGTAGTGATGTGGTAGGCGTTTCCCTCCGGGGCATAGTGTCGGGGCAGGTTGGGAGGGGTTTCGACCGGCTGAATTTGAATACGAATCGATGTGGCGGACGGTGCGGTCACCAGGCCACCCGCCGGGACGATCAGCCCGGCCTGGGTGTCTTTGGTGAAGAGATATCCGGCACTCGCGCGTCCGCTGAGGGCCTTCAGCGAGGCACTGCCGGATTCCGGTGGACTGTTTGCGCCGGCCAGAGCCGGCGGCGGGTGTAGATACCGGTACGGCTGTGGCGGCAGTAGCCCATCCGCCTGGACGCTCAGGGGCGCTGCCAGCGCGCAGGCGAGCACCACCAGTGCGGCAAAACGCCGGTACATCAAGAGTGTTTCCATCCCGGTAATGGGATCCAGAGCGGACGGGCGGTAGCATAGCTGGCAGGATAGACGATCACCTCGTGCCCGGGGCGTTGCCACTGCCAGATCACGCTGATGGCCCGCAGATTCTGGCCCTCGTCGGGTGCGCCGGCGCCGGCGAAACGAATACCCGCTCCATTGATCTCGCTCCCGTAGGGCAGATTTACCGCCAGCGCAGCCTGACGGACATCCGCCGGCGAGAGCGAACGAGCATGTGGCAGGACCTGGTGGAAGAGCGTCCAGCCGGCGACAAACCCGGCCACCGCGGACGCGGTCATGGGCACCCCGTAGGCTCGTTGGTAGGCGGTAGTAGCGCGAGCCCGCAAGGCACGGGCAGTCGGCAGCAGTGCGCTTGAGCTAAAAGTGGCATCGGGTTTGTCCGATGCGAACAGCCCCAGTGCTTGTCGTCCCAGCGTGTCGCCGAAGGCATGCATACAGAAGGCTGAACTGGTACCGACCATGGCGGCTGGATGTACTCCCTGTCGCAGTACCTCCCGGCGGAACGTGATAGCGTCCTGCACGTATCCGGCGACCAAAACGACGTCCGGTCGCATCGCCTTCATCCGACCTACCAGTGCGCGGAGATTCGAGTGATACGGATCGTAGGTGAGAATTGCTCGCAGGTCGAAGCCCTGCGCGTGTGCCTCGTCGGCCATGGCCGTTCCGACTGACGAGCCGTACACATCATTCACATACACCACGACGGTACGCAGTTTCGCCGGGGCGAGGTGGAGGCGCGGAGCCACCACGCCGGCGGCGTAGCGCGCAGCTGCCCGGCCCAGAGAATTGCCGGTCGTGACGGTCCGAAAGACGTTGGGGTAGCCATGCTCGGTGATCATGGTGGCGACCGCCCCACTCTCCCAGAAGATCAGGTTTTGCCGTTGAGCCTCGGCACTGGCCGGAACGGAGAGCGTACTTCCATAGGAGCCGGCCACAATCGAGACGCCCTGACGTTTGAGGCTGTCTACCGCCGTGGGAGCGGCATCAGCCGACGGCGCATTTGCCGTCACAAATGTCACCGGCCGCCCGTGGATCCCTCCAGCGGCATTCACCAGCCTGGCGGCGATCAGGAGACCGTGATACTCCTCCCGGCCACCACTCGCCTGCGAGCCACTGAGCGGGTACATGGCGCCGATGCGGATCGGCGCCGGTCCGCGGGCCGGTGCAGCCGACCCAATGCTCGAACCGGCTGCTAATCCCAGCGCAGCCACACCTGCCAGGATATATCGGAGGGGTCGCATACTCTTTCCTTTCTCTGGTGCGGAGCACCGTGACATGCACCCGCAGGTGATGGGATTCAGTGAATCAACGTCGCCGTGCGTGTCCAGTGTTGTCCGCCATCCTGACTGGTGTAAAAGTGAAGTCCCCACGCGGCCGTGTACACGACGTTGGGCGATGACGGCGAGACGCGGACCACCGACGCGTTGAAATTGCGGTCCGTGATGCCGGTATTCGCTTTCTGCCAGTGCACCCCGCCATCGCGACTCACGACGAAACCCTGAGCGCCGATCTCGCCGAAAACCTCATTCGGATTCGTCGGCGACACGCCGAGAAACTCGACCGACGGTGCCCCGGTGAGCGCTTTCCAGGTGCGTCCGTCATCGGTCGACTTCATCAGGGCAACCGCGGCGATAGCATATGCCACCTTGCCGGAAGCTGCTGCCTGGACGACCGGTTGGTTCCCGATCTGTGCCGCAGCTTTCCAGTGGAGTCCGGCATCGTGACTGACGTAGAGACCATTCGAGGATGCGGCGTACGCTGTGCCGTCGGCGCCGACCGCAATCGAATAGATCGACTGTTTGGCCAGTACGTTTGACCAGTGGGCACCGCCCGTCGCACTGCGATAGATGCCGACGCCGTACGCGAGCACGACCCGACTCGTCGGGATAAACGATACGCCGGTGAGATGCCCTTTGGCGATACCCACGCTGAGCGGAGTCCAGTGCGCTCCGCCATTCACGGACTTCTCCAGGCCCTTTTGCAGGGATACCGCGTAGATAGTGGATGGATGGGCCGGATCGAGCGCCATCGAGAGGACCATCTGATTCACCAGTGGCTGCCACGATTTCCCGCCGTTGGTGGATTTATAGAGCCGGTAGTGGGCACCCATGAGCAGGTCGTCGGGATTGTTCGGCATCACCACGATCGAGTGTGCGTGGTTGACGGCCAGTGCGGCCGGTGTACTAGTAGAGGCGCTGGACGCACTCGATCCTCCCCCACACCCTGCGAGGGCGAAAGCCCCCCCGAGGATCAAGATAAGTGAAAAACGCATGAAATCTCCTTCTTCAGGCGGTGACGATGATCGTGCCGTGCATGTCCGGATGCAAAGTGCACGTATAGGTGTAGGTTCCAGGCTTCGTTGCCTTCCATTGCCAGTTCCCCCCGGGGCCGATGGGACCGGACTAGAACGACCCGTCATCAGCGGATACGTCGTGCGGATCGGTATCCGTGTTGGACCAGGTGATCGTCTGGCCCACGTGGACGCGAATTGGATCAGGGTCGTATAGGGCATCCGGGTGACCGCTCTTGGTTGCGATCACCGTCACATGCGTGATGCTGCCGACCGGGATTGTGGGGGTGGCGGTTGCGCCTCCGGCGAAGGGGCTGCCGCACCCGGCCAGCAACACGAACGACGACATAGCGAGACCAAGCAGCGCCGCAAACCGTCGTGTCATAGATTGTTCCTCTCAGCGGGAACCCAGTCCCCGCGACCTGAACGTTGGGATACGAATGTCGAGTATCGGGTTCAGGCGGTGAGAGGAGGGGAGCGCAGACAGAAAATGCCGGCTGCGAACCGCAAGCTGGGCAGATACGCGTGAGTCGGGCAGCGACGAGGCGGTGCGGCGGTGCCACGTAGCGCGAGGTCGAGCAGGATTTGGGCCGTGCCCACGGCACGACGGGAACGGCTCAACCAGGTAGACACCGTCCACAGCAGCAACGAACTGCACAGAGCCGCCAGCAGATGCAATGGAATAACCGTGGCATGTTGGGGGGCCAGGAGGACGGCAAATCCCGGCAGCGTGCCCACGCTCGCCAGATATTCGAGATTCTCCTGCAGGAGATACACCGAGAATTGCGCGAGCACCAGGACGAGCGCGGTCAGCCCAATGGAATGCACCGGTACGAGCGGTCGGCCTGGGGGAACGTGACGAGACAGGCGAGGCGGCAACTGCTGGAGCATGCTGCCCAATCTGAGGCGTGATAGCCCCAGGACAGATCCGCAGAGAACGACAAGTGCACCAAATGCCACACTGAGCACGACGCCTGCCGGGGCCATGTAGAGGCGGTGCGGGCTGGTCGCCATGACGGTCGAAAAGCGACGGCCGTATTCGATGGTGTACTCGGTCTGGTGCACGATCCAGGTTCCCGCCAGGACCGCGATCCCAAAGACCAGCAGGTTCACCCAGACATGACGAGATGACCGCCATCCCGCGATCGAGGGAACGACGGTTGCGATACGCCGGTGATGGGGTGAAGGTGGTGCCTGCATGTCTATCGAGATTCCGCCTCTTTCAGCTTATCCAACATCCCACACTGTATCGCACCAGCGTATACCTCTGGTGCGATCTCCGACACTACGATGCCAGTTCAACCGGTGGTAGACTCTGGTGCCAGACCCAGGCCGGTCAACGTGCCGATCTCCGTCCGGCCAGGAGGATGCTCGATGCCCTCGACCGCCGAATTGGTCGCGTTCAGCCTCACATCCATGGTGCTCATAGCCATTCCGGGACCCAGCGTGCTGTTTGTCATCAGCCGCTCGCTCTCCTTTGGCCGTCGCGCCGGACTGGCCACGGTGGTCGGCAATTCGGTGGGCGAGTATGCTGTCGTGATCGCGGTCGCCGTTGGGATCGGTCCCCTGGTCGAGGATTCAATCGTGGCCTTTACGGCCATCAAGCTCGTCGGCGCCGCCTACCTGATCTATCTTGGGATCCAGGCCCTGAGGCACCGCCGATCGGTGGCAACGGCGCTCAACGCCGCCCAGGCGCGTACTTCGACCCGCCGTATTCTGCGCGATGGCTTCGTGGTGGGGGTTACCAACCCCAAAACGATGATCTACTTCGCCGCCCTGCTCCCGCAGTTCGTCGATCGCTCGGCCGGACACATACCGTTCCAGTTTCTGCTCCTCGGCGGCATATTTATTGCCATCGCGCTGGTCTCGGATACTGTCTGGGCGCTGGCGGCAGGCGCGGCCCGCTCCTGGCTGGCCCGATCGCCGCGGCGGTTAGAGTTGATCGGCGGCGTCGGCGGCCTTGCCATGATCGGCATCGGCGCGCGGCTGGCGGTGACCGGGCGGCACGACTGACGGTCGGTTTCAGAGACGGCCCAGCATGTGCTGGGTGCAGGCTGGTCCGCGAAGCGAGCGCGTCCATGCTGAACCTTAACGTCGCGGCCCCGGGGGCGCTCAGCTGTTTCTCCCTCGATGACATGCAACACGCAACCAGGCTCGGAGGCTGCCCACTCTAGGCGGGAGACTCGTGGCGTGCAACGGTGAGCCTACCTACGGAGAAAGGGAGTGACCGGCCTGCCTGATATGCCGATCGATGATTTTGGCGAGCGCGCCCGTCTGGTTCACCATCTCGCTATGGGTGACAAAGCCCTGTAAGAAGACCGTTACGACCCTGACTACGTATGCCTCGCGACGAAAGGTGATGAAGACGTACGTGCTGCCTCCACTGTCATAGCTCAGGATGGACGCCCCGTCTCCCAGGCCGTTCAGGTCCCCCACCACCCAATGAGCGACGGTGGCGTTGTCTGGCCCGCCAGGCCCGAACTCCATTTCCACCAGGGCTTTCTGGGCAGCCTCGCGCGAGTTGTAGGCAGCCATGCTCACCGCGAGCTCCCAAGGCAGAGTAGACGGTCCACTCGTTTGGTCATATCGGGCATCGTAGGAGAGGACTTCGCCCCTCGCCTGTATCGCGTCAATCGACTCGGTCCCCTCTCGAGCAAGCTCCTCCAGTGTGAGGTAATGCCCCCCTGCTGCTCGCAGCGAACGGGGAATATCGGACCGACCCAGGGACAGAGCTTGCATGGGCGGTGCTTTCTGCAACGGGAAGGCACCCCCGAGCCGGGTCACGGTAAAGCCCTTCACCTCGATCTGACGGTGGTCACTCCAGATGCCAACCCGGGTGCCGGTGCTCCTTGGGTTGATCGGGAACTGGACGATTTGCAGGCCGTTGATCGTCAGCGTGTAGTCATTGCCATGGACATCGACGCGGTAGGTATTAAATCCCGGATCCAACGTGACGTCATTCCCACCGACCCGCTGATTGCTCCACGCGAGATTTGGGCCAGGGTACGGGTATGACAAGAAGGATCCACCGCGTACTCCCGGCTTCCAGATTGTGGACCGCAGGTCGAGCCCATAGGCTTGGATCTCAGGGGAAGGCGGAGGCCCGGGTGGACCGACAGCCCGAATACTCGCGGTGACGCGGAAGTTCCGCAAGTGCGCGACCGAGACCGGGGCAAGAATCTGACCAGAATTCGATCCAATCATGCCGGCCACTCCATCCGACCCGGCATGCCACAGACCGTGGATGTGCCAGCCTCGGAGGCCGGTAGTCCCGAAGGTCGAGCGATAGAGGAGTGAAGATCGATTCGAGCCCGCTGGGGCGTGCGTCGTGAGCTGCGTCTGGGCGGCTGTGACATGAGCCGGGAGGATGCCGAGAATCAAGGCAACACTGACCACGGCGGGTACGGTCAATCGTTTCATTCGTATCGTCATTGCGTCCACTGGGTCGGCATCCTTTCCGTGGTTACGTCCACCAGTGAGATAGAGTTCGTCGTCGAACCCTTTGCCTCTCGTGCTGGTTTTCATCACTATACGGATCGAGCGTCCGCTCAGCGTCCGCTGCGCGTTAGCCGGCCCTGCCCCCATGACGGATGCGATATAATCTGCCCACCCGACACTGAGGGCAGAGCAGACCGATTGGCCGTGCCGCCCCAGTGCAAGCCGAACAGGGGGCACCTGTAATGGCGAGGCAGCTACCTGCCCAGGCTGCTGTACCGCAGTATCGTGTGAGCCTCCTCGGGCCGTTTGCCGTCTACCGTGACGGTGTGCCACTTGACACCGGAACATGGCAGCGCAATGTCTCGGTACTCCTGAAGCTGCTGGCCACCGCGCCTCAGTGGAGGCGCTCGCGGGATGAAGTGATCGAGATTCTGTGGCCCGATGCTTCCCCCAATGCTGCCGCCAGTAACCTGCGTTCCCAGCTCCACCTCCTGCGCCGTGGACTGGCAGGCGGTGATCCCTCTCCCGTGCTCTATCAGCGGGGTTGGTTGGAGCTCAATCGAGCCTTTTCGTGGGAGATCGATCTCGTCCAATTTGAGGAATTACTGCGGCGCGAGGAGCCCGAGCTCCCGGTGCTGCAGGAGGCTCTGGCCCTGTATCGGGGAGAGCCGCTGCCGGACGAGCGCTATGACGATTGGGCGCGACCCGTGCGCGAACGGGTGCAACGACTCTGGCGGGGCGGCGTGCTACAGATCGCTCACGAGTTGGAAGAACGGGGGGACCACGACGAAGCGCGGCAGGCCCTCGAGTGGTTGCTCGAGCACGATCCGCTGGACGAGGAAGCACTTCGTCCACTCCTTGGAGTGCTTGCCGCCATGGGACGCCGGGCAGAGGCGCTCCGGCGGTATCAAGAGTTCGCTCATCGGCTGCGGGAGGAGATGGAACTCGAGCCTGATGCCACCACCCAGGCAGTGGTTGAATGGGTCAGGACGCACCTCGGATCAAACACGATTGAGCGGAAGGGCGAGAGCGCTTCATCGTCCTCCCGTCCGGTGCGTGTGGTACTACCGGCGGCACTCACATCGTTCGTGGGTAGGGATGAAGAGATCGCTGCGATTCAACGCACGCTACGTCGGCCCGAAGTTCGTCTGCTGACCCTTTCGGGAACCGCTGGAACCGGCAAGACTCGCCTGGCCATCGAGGTTGCCCGCTCGGTGCAAGCGTCTTTTCCCGATGGCGTGTTCTTTGTCCCGCTCGCTCCCGTGGCTGAGGCTGCACTCGTGCCGTCGACGATTGGCGGTGTTTTAGGTATCCAAGATACAGGGAGCCCGTGGACCTGGACACTATTAGAGCACCACCTTCGCGACCATCGCATGTTGTTGGTGCTCGATAATCTGGAACATCTCCTGCCGACCGCGTTGAACATCGCGGAACTCCTGGAGACGTGTCCAGGCCTAAGTATCCTGGTCACCAGTCGCGCCCTCCTCCACATCTATGGAGAGCACGAGTTTCCCGTCCCGCCGCTGAGGGCACCTGAACTTGACCAGGCGTCAGAGATCGATCGATTGTTGGAACTGGCATCGGTGCGACTATTTGTGGCACGTGCCCAGGCCGCCCTCCCCAGTTTCACCCTGACCGTGTCGAATGCCGGTGCGATAGCGGGTATCTGTACACAACTGGAAGGTCTCCCCCTCTCGCTCGAATTGGCTGCGGCGCTCTCCAAAACGTTTAAGCCGCAAGCGCTTGTCCAGCAATTATCAAATCGACTCGGCCTGCTTGCACATGGGCCCATCGACCGAACGGATCGGCAGCAGTCGCTACGCGGCGCGATCGACTGGAGCTATGTCCTCCTGACTGATGCGGAGCAGGGACTGTTGGCTCGGCTCAGTGTCTTCGTCGGCGGATGCACGATTGAGGCGGCCCAGGCCGTGTGCGCCTCGGCTGCGCAACCGGAAGTACTCGGCGGGCTCACCTCCCTGGTCGACAAAAGTCTGCTGCAACAACAGGGCAAGGAGGAGCAGCGATTCGTTCTCCTGGAAACCATCCGTGAATACGCCGCCGAAAAACTCGTTGAGAGTGGAAAATCGGAAAGTCTGAAGGCCCGACACGCCGACTACTTTCTGCAGATGGCGGAGGAGGCAGAGCCGAAACTCAGCGGACCAGATCAGGTCCAGTGGTTCAAGCGGCTCGACGCCGAAGTGAACAACATTCGTGCCGCGCTGCAGTCGCTTCTTGATGCCGGCCCCGTCGAAGAGGAGTTGCGTCTGGTGGCGGCGCTTGAGAAGTTCTGGCAAACCCGAGGCTACGTGAACGAGGAGTCTCGTTGGCTAGAAGCTGGACTGGCTCGACGGCACGAAGTTTCCCCGGAACCATTGGCCAAGGCACTCTGGACTCAGGGAAGAGCGTTCTGGTTGCAAGGGGATCACTCCAGAGCGAGTGCCTCGCTGGAGGATGCGTTGCGCCTGTACCGAGATTTGGGAGATCAGCGGGGCGAGGCTCGCACCCTCAACATGCTTGGGAACGAAGTGACCGAACTCGACCGAATCGACGAAGCGATTTATTTGTACCGGGAAAGCCTCCAACTCTGGACGGAACTGGGGGATGAACATGAGTCCGCGCGCCCATTACAAAATCTTGGAAACATGATGACCGTGCAGGGAGACATCGCAGCCGGCAGACGATACATTGAGGAAGCGATTGCTATTAATTCCGCTACGCAGGATGCGCGGGCCATGGCGATCGGATACAGCCTCCTCGGCCAACTCGACCTCCGGGAAGACAATCTCCCGGCAGCGGAGGAACGATTGGCGGAGAGCCTGAGGTTGTTCCAGGCGCTGCGCTGCAAGATCGAAACCGTCGGGGGCATGGTCCTTGTGGCGGTTGTTATGCGCAAGCAGGGGCGACTCGGCGCGGCCGAGAACCTCTTGAGGGAAGCGTTGCTTGTGACTCGAGAGTTGACCCAAGGAATCGCCTGGACCATGACGCTACAAGAGGTGGTGTTCCTGGCTGTAGCGGAAGGAAAGCATGAGTTCGCGATCGAGATCCAGAGTGTGGTGGTCGCATACGAAGAGGAACTAAAGATGGTGCCCCCGACTGAAGATCTGTTGGAGCGAGAGGTACTGCTGACCTCAGTACGAGAAGTACTTGGCGATGAGACATTCACCCATGCTTGGGAGCGGGGGCGAGCCATGAGTCTAGAACAGGCTGTGAGCCATGCACTGGGCGAGTACTCGCACGAGACCTCTCAGAGAACAGCCGACCTACTGTAACCTTCCTACCTTCCATTGATACATATTCCAGTACGGTCCGAGCGGCCCGGGCTTGATGCCCTGAAGGCGGAAACTGGTCGTCGTTATGAAGGGGCGAAAGTAGAGCAGCACCCAGTACGCTTGCTGCGTCATGCGTTCCTGAACCGTGTAGTAGTTGCGCTTTCTAACCTCGCGGTTGGAATCGTTGGCGGCGCGTTCGAAGGCTCGATCGATCACGGGGTCTCTGATCCCGGCGGAATTCGAATTAATGGTCGCGTGCACCCTCTTCACCCGGTCAATGAATCGACTTTCCATGAAAAACTTCAGGGCATCCGGGTCGGGAGCGTTTGTAATTGCACTCATCGCTACTTGAAAATCACCGTGATCCATCGTGCCGTCGTCAGTCCATGCCCCGAATAGACGGCTACTCGGAATATACTGGGGGTTCAGCTTCACACCGAGCCGCCCCCAGTTGTTACTCAACACCTCAACCTGGGCAGCACGCACCGGGTTCCCGCTGGTCGTCACCAGGTCGAGGGTGAACCCGTGGGCATACGTCGTGTGTTGCAGTATCTGCCTTGCGTGCCGCAGGGCGGTTGGTGTTCCCGGTTGCACATACGCTCCATAGTGGTGAGTCGTGGCATTGAACTCAAGCGGATCCCATTGGCCATTCACGCTCGCATCGGCGAACCCGAGTTTCAAGTGAGGGGTATTGATCCATGGAGTCCATGCGACAATGCTGCGCGCCTGTTTCAGGTTGATACCGAGCGCGCTCCTGATGAGCCCAATCTTGTCCATCGCCAGGGCGAGTGCCAGTCGCACGTCGCGTGTGGCAAGAGGATTGGGTGTGCCCCCATAGCTGCGATCGAGATTGAACTCCAGGTGTTCGAATGTGAAGGCGGGCGGCGCATCAAGACGATACCGGTCCCGATGTTGCTTCAGGAGGGGCAGATCCGCGACTGTATATCCCTCCGTGACGTCCGTCGCTCCGGTCGCGGCGGCAGCAATGAGGTCAGGCTTTGAACTGAAGAAGGCGAAAATGAGATTCCTAATATGTGCGCCGCAATTTAGGATGGTGTAGTGGTTCATAGGGTGGAGCACGATTCTGTCATCTCGAACGAAGCTCTCCACCTGAAAGGGGCCGTTGGTCGGGTATCCGGCGTCTTCGAAGCTGAAAGATCCGTCTTGCCCCAACTCATGGGCCGCCACATGTGGATCGTTACTCCACGCGCCCGGCCACGCACGCGGCCAGAGAGACGGTAAGACTTTTACAATGTTCGCGCGTGGCCGCTTCAGATACAGGACCGCGCTGTAGCGATCAGGCGTGGTAATTCGCTTGATGACGTCGCACGATGATATGCATGCGGGCCCCGTCTGCACGTCCATGTCGATTTTCCACCCGAACCACACTGCGGCCGAAGTGATCTCCGCCCCGTTTGACCACTGCATGCCCCTCTTGAGATGGAGGGTGATCTCTGTGCCCCCCGCCGACACGTCGCCGTTTTTGATCGTAGGAATACGACTCAACATCACCGGGAAGAGCCTGCTGCGGTTGTCATAGCCCAGCAAGGAGTCGAACATCGCCGAAATGGTTGTGCCCGCTGAGATCGTGGTTGCCTGGTATGGGTTAAGTGTGTCGGGAAACTGCCAGTGCGAATACCGAACCGTGCCGGCAGCCGCGTTCCGGTGTTTGCACCTGAGGGAAGCTGCTGGAGGATGATTCGCCTGGCGCGCCGCCGTGGTGGTGCCTGACACGGCTGCGGCAGCCGAAAGTGGCAGCAGGAGTGCCGCCAGCAGGACAGTCGCAGCACAGCCATGGCGCAAGCGCCGAAGTAGCATGCGGTGCTGATACCTGGAGCGGTACACGAGACGCATCCTCTTTACCGAGACCAGCGGGCCTCAGGACGAGCATCGTTCGCCCGTGGATCAAAGCGCCCGGAGAGGTGACGTACTCTCCGCGGGTACACACATACTGTATCAGCAATATTTCAAACGTCAAGCCACGAGGACGAGATTGCCGTTTATGCTATCTCCAGATCCACCCGCTTTTGGTACTCGAAGGAACGACTTCCAGACGCAGATCGTGGATCGTGCGCTTGGTATTGAAATGATAGTGACCGGTAGCACTCGTGACCAGGTGGCGGTTCAAGCGCACCTGTCCATCCATGACGTTGAAGCCCTTGACAAGCAGATTGGAGTACCAGCTCAGGTGCGTCAGTCCGTGGGAGCGCGATAACGTGACTGGGAAGGCAGCCAGTGGCGTGCCCGCCGTTCCTGTGGTCTGAGCAGTAGCAGTTGCGTTGGGAACAGCCACCGTGCCATTGGCCGTGGGTATACCGGCAGCCAGAAGGAAGACGCCACCCAACGTAGCATTGGCGTTACAGCCACCCGTAGTGAAACTCGCACAGGTCGTCTCGAAGATGGTGCCGCTGCCGCCCGCGTCCCCAGTAACCTCGTAGAACGTGCCGTTATTGAGAGTGCTCGTATCGGCGAAGCACCCCGCCATACTGAAGGTTGTTCCCTCGGCGAACGTAGCACAGCCGGATGTTTGAGCGGTCGCATCGTTGTTGAAGTAGAAGACCAGTTTGGAACCCGCCGTGTAGCCGGTGAGTTTGGCGGAGAGGCCGACTCTCACACCATTCGCTTGCTCGCCGCAGGCACTGAGGTCCTCAGCCCTTGCACCGGTCTGGGTGCGGACGCCGTTCATGACCAGTGCCGCTCCGTGCACGTCGGCTGTCGGTGCGAGCGAGAAGGAACTGCCGGCGCAGTCGGTGTTGAGTGCAATGCCGCGGCAGTTCCCCAGAGTTTTGCTTTGGGCGCCTTTGTTGTCAACCTGAATGAAACATGTAGCAGTCGTGCCGCCGTCCGGGAAGGCCTGACTGCTGATGACGTTCGTCGTCGCGCTGGTCAGGACCGGGTCAACATTGAACTCCACCAGGGTGCCGCCGGTGGCCGCGTGTCCCGGTTTGATGCCGGCGATGAGCGCCACGCCAATTGCCGCGCCGAGAAGCAAACGCTTCATGTGCGTGATCTTGTCCGTCATTTGATCGCTCACGGTGTGTTCCTTTTCCTGTCATGATTGTTCGACTTGACCGGTGCGGTGAGGAAGAATCGCTGGCGCCTACTGTAGTGAGGTCCGGTGCTGACGGTGTCCTGATCCCGTCCTGTGATACGCAGCAATCGGCTGAATCGGGAGTGCCAGTTGGTAGATTCCGAGCCCTGGCGGCTGGATGTAGTCCACGACCAGATTCAAGCCGTCCCACGCTCGGGAGGCCAGCATGTGGGTTCCTACCCACGCACCGACCAGGCTGCCCTGTGCTCCTGCGGCTGACACCGATGAGGAGCCCGTGGAGGCCGCGAAAGCGGCGTCGATCCTCGGACGCTGTGCAGGGTCCAGCCCCAGGAGGACGGTACGAGCCGCGGATGCAGCCGCCGTCTCGTGCGAGGCACCAGCGGGAACAGTGTTGAGAGTTGCTCCACCAAAAACAAATGGGCGGCCCGACGATCCGGACGCAATGGCCCGGAGGGCATCGTAGATCGCGAGATGCATCATGGTCAAGGTCCGCAGCGACATAGCAGGATCTTGCTTGTCGGCGGCGATGACCGCAAGCGCGGTCGCATTCCAGTCGCGCACAGCGTTGCCGGCGGTCGGAGCTGCCTGTGCCTGCAAAACATATGGAATAGCAAACGCGGGGACCATAGTCAGGGTCCCCAGAAACTGGAGCAGTCGCGTGAGCTTCATGTCAACCTCCTGTGTTTGGTCGAACTACCGGTTTGCTGCACACGCTACGCCCGGATCGTCCGCATGGCGTCCTACCAGCGTCCTGAAAGCATGTTTGAACCGTGTAGATCCCGCAAACTCGTCAGTTAGAGGAGAAATATCCATCTTGACCTTGGCGACAGAGTCCCCATGCCACCGGGGTGGCCCCACGTGGTGTGCACATGCGGTAGTGAAGGGAGTAGGAACAGCACGGTCCACTGACATACGGGCAGAACGGCACGCCGGCCGTTCCCTACGACCATTCAGATAAGCGATGCCAATCCCGCCGTCGTTGCCCGCTGGACGTAGGGGTCGTCCCCGCGTGGCAACCCGCCCCAACCTCCCGGCGCGCCACGGATGATGGAGCGGCACGCCTCTTGCATATCACCAGTGACGTAGGGGCGGGTTACTGCTTCAGACAATGATTGGAGGATCAATCATGACATCAGGTGACAGCGATCGAATCAGCGGCAAGGGTGAAGAGCTGAAAGGCCGCGCCCAGGAAGCTGTGGGCGACTTGACCGACAACAAAGATCAGCAGGCCGAGGGCCAGGCGAACCAGGGCAAGGGAAAGGTCGACCAGGTCAAAGGTGATGTTAAAAACGCGGTGAGCGACCTCACCAGGTAACGTCGCCCGGCTATCAGATGCGTATGGGAGCGCTTCGCAAGAGGCGCTCCTTGAACATTGTTCGCCGAGCCCCAGCGACAGGTGCACGTCTTCGGTAGCTCGGCGTTCTTTCTCTCGCACCATTTCGTTCGCCATTCGTCGCACTTTCCGTAGTGGCAAGCCGTCCGGTCCTGGTCTCTCGGTACGCCACCGGGCGGCAGGCACGCCGGCCTGCCACTACGAATAGCGCGGCGAATGACGGCACTGGCGGACAAAATGGTGCAAGAGGGCGGCGAGCTGCGACAGTATGCGTCGGTTTCAATGGTCTTCGCGCATTATGGTCGAGAGTTACATATTCCCCGATGCATCTCCCCCCTCGGTACGCACCGTGCGCCGGCGGGAAAAGAGGTCGTACGTTCCGTTGTCGGAAGTCTGCAGTTCGATCCGGTAGACGCCGGGGCTCACTTTTCGGATATGGGCGGGAGCGTCGAGCGCTTCTTCCGGCAGACTGTGGAGCAGATCATACGGCTGATAACCGTGTCCGGTATCGGACTCACGGTAGAGTCCGTTTGCAGTTTCCAATATGCTGCGGAAGGTAGCCATGTAGCTCTCATCAGTGGTTTGTCTAGCACACACTGAGGCAATGCATCGAATTTGTCAAGGCCTACTACGCAGTTCCGGACAGAAGTGGCTGAAAGCGGGCAAAAGAACGTATGAATTCGGCGGTTGGATACGGTCACAGGGCATATACACTCGGTGGGAGGGACCGTGTGAGCGCTGACGGAACTCGTGGGCTGGGCATGAGCCGAACGACTTTCGAGATGAAACATGGGCTCGAGCGCACTCCCCACGCCTGTCCCACCTGTACCTTCGTCGACGAGGGGGTGCGAAACCACATCGATGCACTGTTTTACGAACGGGCCGTCGATGTGTCCACGCGTGAAACGATCCGGGCCGCGCGTGGCTTCTGCCGCCATCACGCCCGTCTCGTGTCCCGACATGCCGATGCGCTCGGCACCGCTCTGATCCTCCGTGACGTGCTAATCAACGATCTGCGCGATGTGGATGCCGGCATGTACGATCGTCCGGCGGCCAAACCGGGCCAGTTCGCGCGTTTCTTCGAAGCCAAAAGTGGCCTGCGGCCGCGAACGCAGTGCCCGCTCTGTGTCGTAGAGGCTGATATCGAGATACTGGCCACCGACAATCTGCTGGAAGGGTTGGGGGATGCAGAGTTCGCCGCCTCCTTCCGCAGTTCGGACAGCCTCTGCATCCCCCACTTCCGGCTGGCTTTCGAGCGATGCCAGAATCAGGATGCGTGGAAGATTGTGCTGGAGACAGAGCGGGCCATGATGGGGCGGATCACGCAGGAGTTGGAAGAGCTGGCCCGGAAGTACGATTACCGCTCGCACGAGAAACCGCACGGCGCAGAGGCCGGAGCCTGGCGCCGTGCGCTGAACCTCACCTCGAAGGAAATCGACGAGTGAGGTCGACCTCATTTCGGTAGGGCGGCGCCGCGGAGCGTAGCGGAGCAGTGCGCCGCCGCCCGGTACCACGATGCAGCCATACGAGGCGGCGGCACACTGCGCTATCGCGCGGTGCCGCCCCACCAAGTGTCCGACCCTCAAATTGATGCTTATGGGCAGTCGCGGGGGCCCACCTTTACGTATTTGCGGCCAGGGCTTGGGTGATGTATTCGACCACGTCGGCATTTGGTGCGACCCGCCGGCGACAGCAAACCGACCTCTTCGTACGGCGATCCCGGCCAAACGACACAGACGGCGTGTCGGCGGAACGTCCTGTGGGCAGTCCGCCGCCTGGCGGATGTGGTGCTCCGCATCCTCCGGTAGTGTGGTCTTCGGCACGACAACGATCACACTGCGCTAACGCGCGACCAAAGGAGCACACCATGTCACTGGAACAACAACCACGCATCGGGACACTGCACGCGGAGGCCGTTCACACCCTCGCTCAGCGTGTCCGTGGACGGCTCATCCAGCCGGCCGATGCGGGCTATGAAACCGCCCGGATTATTCACAACGCAGCCTACCAGCACAAACCTCGCGTGATCGTACAGGCAGCGGACGCGGGAGACGTAATCGCCACGGTGCAATTCGCTCGCGAGCAGGGAGTTTCGCTCGCAGTGCGGAGCGGCGGGCACAGTATTTCGGGCCTCAGCTCGTCGGATGCGGTGGTCCTCGATTTCTCGCACATGAAGGCCATCACAGTCGATCCGGAGCGCCGTACCGCCCGCATCGAGCCGGGCGCTACCTGGGGCGAGGTCAACACCGCCACGCAGGAACATGGCCTGGCCATTCCCGCGGGCGATACGGCCAGCGTCGGCGTGGGTGGCCTGACCACAGGCGGAGGCATTGGCTGGCTGTCCCGCAAATACGGACTCACGATCGATAGCCTGCTGGCTGCCGAAGTCGTCACCGCCGACGGCCGTTTGGTACGGGCCAGTGCGGACGAACATCCCGATCTGTTCTGGGCGATCCGCGGTGGGGGCGGCAATTTTGGCATCATCACCGCCTTCGAGTTTCGGGCACATCCGGTCGGTATGGTGGTCGGGGGAGCGATCTTCTACGATGCCGCCGATGGTGAGAAAGTCTTGCGTGGGTGGGCTGACTACGCCGCCGGAGCTCCGGACGAGCTCACCACCATCGTCTTCATGATGCATGCGCCACCACTGCCGTTCATCCCGCCCGAAAAGCACGGGACGCCGGTGATCGCTCTGGGCCTGGTCTATACCGGCGACCTGGCGGAAGGGCAGCGCGTCGTGCAGCCGTTACGGGAGCTCGCCACGCCCATCGTCGATATCACGTCACCCATGCCCTATCCCGCCATCTACGCGCTCACCGCCGAGGCCGGCACGCCAGGACACTTCGCCGAGGTGCGGTCGATGTTCATGGATGCGCTCGACGACGACGCGATCGCCACCATCATGCGGCAGATGAACTCGATCTCGTCGCCATTCGGCATCATCCAGCTCCGTGTCCTGGGCGGCGCCATGGCACGCGTCTCAACCGATGCCACGGCCTTCGCACACCGCGAACAGGGCATCTTCCTGGCCGCGATCAACGTGTGGATGGATCCCGCTGACTCGCTCATCCACCACGCCTGGGCGGACAGATTCTATGAGGATATGCGTCCGTACGGCCACGGCGTCTACGTCAACTTCCTGGGAGATGAAGGTGAGGGCCGGGTCCGAGAGGCCTACCCACCGGCCACCTACGCGCGGCTGGAAGCGCTCAAAGACACATACGATCCGACGAACGTTTTCAACCGCAACCAGAACATCAAGCCGACAGTGCAGCAGAGGAGTGAGGAGGCGGCGTAGCCTCCTCAAACCACCGTCACGTCCACCGCGACGATTGCATTGTTGGCGTACCCCAGCCGGTTCCAATTCGCCTGGACCGGCTGGGTATCGCCGTGTACATCCGTTGCTCTGCTTTGTAGCGTGTACGGCCCGGTGGTGTCCGGTTCCCAGCTATATTCCCAATGGCGCCAGGCATACGGTTGCGCCCGGCTGGTGAAGTAGGCCGGAAGCCACGATTCGCCGGCATCGGTACTGATGTCCACACGCTCCACCGGCGCCGACCCGGACCAGGCGAGGCCGCGCAGGTGGTGCCGTCCGCGGGAGAGACTCGAGCCGTCGACCGGTTCCGTGAAGATCGAACGCACTCGTATCATTGCCAACGGCTCTCGCCGGCTTTCGTCGGCTGGATCGACCATCATGTACCGGTCCCACTGGAAGAATCCGCGGAACGCCTCGCTTGATGCCCGGATATGCGCGAGCCACTTCACCGATGCCATGCCGTACCAGCCGGGAACGATGAGCCGGATGGGTGCCCCGTGCTCAGGAGACAAGCGCTCACCGTTCATGGCGTAGACCAGAAGGGTGTCTGGATGGAGCGCGCGCTCGAGCGGCAAGCTTCGCTCGAATGCGATCGGACCGTCCCGGTCCGCCACGGCGCCGCGATCGGCACCCTCGAATATGATCTCCCACACCCCATCTCTGAGTCCTGCCGCACTGAGGACCCCGGCCAGCGGCGTTCCCGTCCACTCGGCTGTGCTGACCGCGCCATATTTCCAGGGCTCACCCTGGGCCGGCGGGTCGAAGGAGACGCGGGCATTGCCGGCACATTCCAGCGTCGCGCTCAGCGTTCGGCGCGGGAGTGATAGGATCTCGTCGTACGACAGTGCCAGCGAATGTTCGACTTCGCCGTCCACCGTCAACATCCAGGTGGATGGGTCCAGGTGGGGGATCGGAAAATGGTTGCGCTTGTAGAAGGCACTGGTAGGCGTGATGACGCCCGTGTGCTCGGCCAGCACGGTTTCCGCGTTATACGGTTCCTGGCTCAGGATGTCGAGTCGAGACGGTGTCTGGGCCATACGTGGTGCACCTCACGGCAGGGTAGTTGACGCGAGTCGTACCCAGAGGTTAC
>JANWJD010000046.1 GCA_025449555.1 Chloroflexota bacterium
GACTGAGAGTTGCGAAGGCTCGCAAATTATCGAAACCGGAGAGATACGGATAGAACGTCGGGTTTTCGATCACCGAACCGGTACGCTGCAAGATCTCTGGGAGCTGGTTCGAAATATCCATGCCAAGGATGCTGGCGCTGCCGGACGTCGGTTTGACCAGGCCCAACAACATGCGCATCGTGGTGGTCTTGCCCGCGCCGTTTGGTCCCAGGAAGCCGAAGATTTCGCCGCGCTTGATGGTCAGATCGAGCTGGTCCACCGCCAGGACTGTGCCATACGTTTTGGTAAGTCCAGTCATCTCGATGGCGGGGCCGTGGCCTTCGTCCGCCGGCGAGACCGTATCCACGACTGCTGCCAGCCGATCTGCCAGCGTTTCCTTGTGGGCTTGCATGCATTTCCCTTTCTGCGATTGGGTTCCGGCTTCGCACGACAATGCTCAGCCTATCAGGGTGGAGTGCCGCACGGCGTGAGGACACGGCTGCACTCGCCTCTTAGAGAGAGGCACCGCTCGAAAGAGTTTTGTGACATGCCACTCCCGATCGTTCGCCAGCCGTGCCAGATGTGCTACCCGTCTTGACGACCTTTCAGTGAGGTGATATTCTGCACATTACTCAGCGACAGTCACAATCACGGCGGGCAATGCGGCAACGAAATGCGACATCTCACCTCGCGCGTCACGCGACTTACCGGGGGAGCCTGGCTGGTCCTTGCCGCTCTGCTGATGTCGGTCAGTACCTCAAGCGGCGCGTCGCTTCGAGGACTGCGTCTCACGCTTCCGCCGGTCCCCGCTCGCATTCACGCGGGCCTTCTGACACGGCGGCACCTGGCCCGAAACGTCCCCCTCACTGTTTCGAGGCACAGCCTGAACCTCACACCAAATGGACTGCGCGTGGCCGACAGCAACTTCGCGCCCGCCACCGTGAACTCCAGCCTGGACCGGGTGGAAGACAACAGTTTGGCAGATCAGGACTGGTTCGCGTCCCCGCAGTATCATTCGAAAACGTACGAATCCCTGGGGCGGGTGACTGGCTACTATCAGCGCGCCGACTGGATGCCGGGGGGCGCTCAGGTGATCTTCCGGTACCAGGGCTCGGTCATGCTCGACAATGCCACAGCCCAGGCGGCGCAGCAAGACGCTACCTCATATGCCACGGCCCAATACTCGGCCCAAATCAGTCCCTGTCAGACTCAGTCGGCGAGCGGCTCGGCACAGACCATCCCGAACTGTAACTACCTTTTGGTGCAAGGCACGGACAATGCCACGCAACAGCCGGTGTATATCGAGAACGTGGCTTGGGCAGTCAACTTCTGTTTGATTGAGACCTCGGTGCAGTATCCCCCGGCTCTGGGCGGCAATAGCCCCACCGGTACCCAGATTGCCCAGACTGTCTCCAACATTACGAACGCGGCGGCGACCCTCGCCCAGCAGCTCTGCATCAGTCAGGGTGGGCCGGGACCAACGGCGACGAACACCGTGCCGCCACCGCCCGGCCCAACCGCGACGCACACCGTGCAGGCTCCCTCGACTGCCACGCCGACCCGAACGCCGCTTGTCGCCGCCACCCCGACGAGCACCCTCGCCGCCACCTCGACGAGCACCGCCACGGCAACGCCGACCTCCACGACAACCATCCCCGTGCAGTTCGAGCTGGAAGACGTGCGGGTGGAGAAGAACGGTGCCGGGCCGAACCTCACCAACGCGCCGCTGCTCGTCGTCAAACGCGGCCAGAAGGTCCTTCTTTCGATTTACGTGCACATCGAGCAGGGTAGGGCGGGCACACCGCTCTCCTTCGATTTCAGTGCGAAGCAAGGAAGTACTCAACTGATTTCCAGGACGATCCAGGTTGCTGTGCCGGCCACCCTCCCGGCTGAGTTGCGTGAAACAGTTACGGCCAGGCCGGGGAAGCAGGGAATCTATACCTTCACCGGAAGCGTGAATGCTCAAGGACAGCCTCGACACGGCTCGACCAAGTTCACCGTGGTTGGCTCGACCAAACACCAGTGCGTCACCATCGGCGGCGCTCAGTACTGCTCGAACTCGTAAAGGATTAGTCATGAACCGCTCACTCCGCCGCCTGGTCGTCGCTCTCGGGTTGTTCCTCCTTTTGACTGTGCCGGGCGGGACGCTCGGCCCCGTGACGGCACCCGCTCGCGCAGCTGGTCCGCAGCGAGTCCCGGCGACAGGCGCTCGCGTCTCTCCCAAGACGAAGATTACTCTGACTGCGGAGAAGCACGCCGGACTCGCCGCCGTCACCGCCGATCTTCGGGAGGCAGTCTCTTTCAGCGCGCATTGGGCGGGGAAGCTGAGCAAGGGCGAGTTCATCGCTATTCTCAGTGGTAAGACTCTGGTTGGCAGGCCATGCACGTATTCCCCCTGTCCTGGGATCGAATCCTCCGACACCCAGGTGACCCGAAAATTTGTGGCGGAGGTCTACACCAGGCAGCAGGTTATCGCAAAGTCGAACGTCATCGACGTTGAGTGGAAAGACCTCACCCTCAATCTGAGTGTCGTTTCCGATGTCACAGGGACAATCGAGGACCTGCAGACGGATCCTGCCTCAGTCAGCCAGCTTCGTGGCGTGCCATTACAGCTAAGCGCCTCGGCTCCTGAGGGGTTTGCCACATCCTGGAAAAAGGTTGAGATTGTGGATGTGCAAACCGGGAGTTCGCTTTACACCTTCGCCCCGGGCGGTCCGAAGCAGTTCGTCGACAATGTCGCGTTGTTGGACGAGCGTCTGTTCATCGTGAGAGCAATTGACGCTGCAGGTCACGAGGCGAAGCTTTCGAAGCCGATCACGGTCAAACCTCGAGACTGGAAAGTTGACATTGAAGCGGCCGGCAAGACTGGGTCAGCCGGAGGACAGTCTCTCACTGTGGGTCTCGGCGAAGAGGTCCAGATCACCGCAGTGATCACCGAGCCCAACGCCCAGCAACTGGCGAAGTATGCCGACACCGTCGTATACAGCAACGCCGGAAACGACCTCTTGGAGAAAAACGAAAAGGAATGCGCTCACGCCTGGACGTGCCCGGTGACCGTATCTCGTTCCACGGCCGACTCGGTTCCATTCGAAGGCGGCGTGGTCGTCCTCGACCCACAAAACAATATGGTACCTGCCGGACTTTCCACTGACGCAACGGTCGTCTGGGGCTCGCCCGTCCCGCTTGGTATCGTCTATCGCGTGACCGGCGGCAGTGATCCGCTCTGTCAGCCGCCTGCAAGTCAGAGCGGTCCCGTGGACGGACTGGTGGGGTGCAATCCGAAGAAAGGCGCAACGGTTCAGCTC
Organism: Chloroflexota bacterium; assembly: GCA_025449555.1. Lineage (GTDB taxonomy): Bacteria > Chloroflexota > UBA5177 > UBA5177 > UBA5177 > JANWJD01. The sequence goes on from JANWJD010000046.1 coordinate 3,285, forward strand.
ACCGCCTGGGCCGTGCAACCCGACCCATCTCAACTCACTGCAGGCACCGCGATCGACCTACCCGCCGGCGACCACATTCAGTGGTACCGGCATGATACCTCGGGCAATCCGGAGCAGTTTGACCCGTGCACCGCGTCGCCGTGCGTGCGTACCGCGCACGACACCGGGACCGGCTCGGCTGATTTTTTCGCTGCCATCCTCAATCAGCAGCAGCAGCCGGTGGCAAGTGACTACATCCACCTGAACGTCTTTTGGGAATGATCCCCGACAGGGACTTCCTCCCGTGCACGGCTCGTACTATGGCCGCCGCCACAGCGCACTGTATTGGCGCGTAAGGTTGAGGTACAGCGAGCCGTAGCCGATACCGGGCTCGATCATCGATCCCTCAAACCACTCGTTGAAGGTGCTCACTGAGATCCAGTCCGGTGTGCTACTGATCGCGCCCTGCCAGCTCAGGCGGTACGTGGCGCCATTGTTCCTTGGCACACGATAGGTCCCGATCCGACCCGGAACCCGGGTGTCGTCGTACCCTGGCTGAACGCCAGCAATCCAGAGTTTGTGGGTGTGATGCACGTTGTTATAGGCATTGATGTGGGCACGGAAGGACTGATCAACGCTCGCGATCGTATGGTCGAGCAGGCCCCAATACGCAGCGCTGAAGAGGTGGAGGCCGTCGAAGACACTCAAAAGGCCGGTATCGGTGCCCTCCGCCAGCCACAACAGGCGGTGACCTGGATCGACTTGTTGCCGGAGTGCGGCCCAGGTGCTCAGAGTCCGGCCATTGCCAATCGGACGCCAGACGAAAATCACCGGCTTACCCTGCCAATGGAAGAAGTGAGGATCGGCAGTGTAGTGCTTGATCGCGTACCGTAATGCCCCGGCGAGGTTGTTCCGGACGGCATCGGCATCGCTTTCAAGGTACAGCGACGACACAAAGTGAATGCCGGTCCTCTGTTGGTACCGAGCAGCACGGAGCAGAAGTTTCGCCAGATTATCGTCCTGCGTGTTCCCGGGACCAGGCCAGGACGTGATGAATCCCGTGATGCCCGCCAGCGAAGCCTGACGGATCTGGCGGTCGATCGTCGCGACATCGCTCGAGTCGTAGCGAGTCACCGGCAGATCCGACATCTGGCAGCGACAAAAGGTCTCGGGGTGATACCAGGTGTAGTAAAACGCCAGGACCGGCCGACTAAATAGCGGTGAGAAGACTCGCTCTGACGCATGATTGGCAGTCAAAGGAGCGGCGGTTGCAGGAGAAAAGGGTGCGCCGGTGGAAACAAGGACGACACCGGCCAAAAGGAACAATAGGAAACCGGAGCGGGGGTGGGAACCGGACATCATTCCACTTCCTCAAGGTCTGATGCGATAGTTGAGATACACCGCACCACTGCCGAAACGACGTTCATCCTGCAGTTCGAGCTGCGCGCGGACATGATCGGGAAGCGATCGTTTCCCGCCTCCTACCAGGATCGGCGAGAAGAACAGGTGCAGTTCGTCGACCAATCCTGCCTTGAGCGCTTGCCCGGCAAGCTCGGGGCCCCCCAGGGAAATGTCATGTTCCGCTTGCGCCTTCATCCGCCGGATCGCCTCCAGGTCGAAATCTCGCTCGATGCGCGTCCTGGCGGTAGAGACTGTCTCCAGCAGGGTCGAGTACACGACTTTGTCGGCCGCCTGCCAGATCTGCGCGTAGTCGTGAATCTCGGGCGGCTGGTCGGTAAGCGTGTGCGCGGTCTCCCAGAAGCGCATCGTCTCGTACATCCGGCGACCGTAGAGGTAGGTGCCGACCGGCCGCTCGAGGTCGTTGACGAAGCTGTGGACCTCCTCATCGGGCGCGGCCCAGTCGAAGTTGCCGTGCTCGTCCTCGATGTACCCATCAAGCGAGGCGATCGAGGAGTAGATCAATTTGGCCACGGGAAGCCTCCCTCTAATCTAGGATCGCGCCGCAGGAGATATTCACCTCCGAGCCGGTCATGGTTCGAGCCCCGTCCGAGGCCACGAACGCCGCCACATTGCCCACGTCGGCCAGAGTCGCGGCGCGCTGCAGCAGCGCAGCCTGCTCGATGGCCGCGATGATGTCGTCCCGCCCAGGAAATGCTGCGGGTAGAGTGTCGGGGATTCCACCGGTCTTCAGCGTGACCACCCGGATACCATAACGTCCCAACTCGCATGCCCATTGACGGCGCAGCCCCTCGACGGCATCGAAGGCGACCTTCATCCCCCCCATCCCGGCCACTGTCTGCGGGCCCGATCACCGAACAGTAGTATCACTCCCGATCCCTGTCCCATCATCTGGCGGGCGGCCGCCCTGGTGGTCAAGAACTGAGTGCGCACGGCATTCGTGATCGGCGCACTGAAATCGTCGACCGAAATCTCCATCAGCGGTGCCTGCACGTCGCCGTATGCAATGAGATTAAAGGAGATGTCGATCGATCCAGCCTGCTCTGCGACGGCATTGACGTAGTCGTCCACTGCCTGTTCATCCAGCGCATTGACCACGGCTGTGTCCACAGATCCACCCTGAGCGCGGATCTCGCCTGCCACCGGGTCGAGCGTCGTCGCTGTGCGACCCGCCAGAAACACTCTGGCCCCCTCACGTGCCAAGGCACGAGCCACTGCTCCCCCGACTGACCCACCCGCACCATAGATGATTGCAACTTTATGATCTAGCACCACCGATCTCCATCCTTTCACTGGCAACTTTTCCGCCGATGTGGAGTCGTAAGGCGTACTCCCTCAGCGCTGCGGAATCCCTCGATAGGGGAATAGACGTTGCGCAGGCCGACCCGTACAGTCGTGAAGTCGTGTGAAGCGGGGGGAGAGAGGGGGCAAGACAGCTTCTTACGGAGCGCTTGCCCCCTCAGGTTATGCAACATATACAGTGCGCCGAGTACATGGACCAGCCGCGCGTAGCGTGCCCCGTCCCTTACAGGGAATGATGCAATTTACTCAACAGGCTTGTCAAGCAAATATCGATGTATCTTTTGCTCTCAGGCGGTGCCGGTGGCAGGATGGCGGGCGTCGTCATAGCCCTCCATTACCACCTCCTGCAGGGCGGCTCGGTCTGCTGCTGGGAGAAACGAGGCAGCGAGCGCTCCCAGCGTCATCCGCTTGAGGTCCTCCCGATCAAAGCCAAACTGCTCCACCAACAGGCGATACTCCCGCTCAATGGTGGTGAAGAAGGGCAGCGGATCATCCGAGGAGACACTCACCGGGATCCCCCGTTCGTAGAAGGCACGGATGGGATGCGCCGCCAGTGAGGGC
>JANWJD010000047.1 GCA_025449555.1 Chloroflexota bacterium
CCCCGTCTCATCGATTTTCATAGGACACGGCCCAGCGAATGTCATCGGGTCGGGTACCCACATGATCGTCGCCAGAACCGTGAGGGAAGGCACAGACGGCAACCAGGTGGCAACATATCTTCGCGCGCACGCTCGGCCGCGTGAGCGCGTGTACATCATTCCATCGGCCCTCTTCAGTGGCGAATACAACATGACAGTGCTCTACTACGCCCTGGACTTGCCCCCTGCCAGCATGTATCTGGAATCGGATCCCGGGCTGCAAATTCAGCCGAGCGTGCAACGTACCATTCTCAAAGAGCTCCACCATTGCACCTGGATCGTAATCTGGAAGGACGCACGCCAGGCCAAAGATCGAAACGGTCGAAAAGAATCAGCCGGCGAACGATACATTGGCAATGCCTTCCGACCGGTCCTGGTGAACCGTACCTACGTGCTCCTCAAGCGACGACCCAGCGTGCACTGAGGGGGTGCCGTGGCGCGTGAGTTCCAACCTAATCGCGCTCTCGTGCCGCGCGGCCCAGGTGGCGCATCAGGTCCTCATACGTCTCCCGTGGATGTGGTAGATCCTCCATCACCACGCGCCGCTCGCGCCCATGTTGATCGCGCGCGCACAGCTCCACCGTTCCCACTCCCATCACCCGATCGATCGGGCTCTGCTTCAGTTCGAGCGTCGTGATGTGGCGTATCGGCACCCCGAAACGGTGGTGGCTAAAAAGGCCCCACTGCACCACCGCCGCGTCGGCATCCATCGTATAGCGCCACGAACGCGTGTTGAGCCACGACAGCACCAGCGCCAGCGCGCACACCGCCGGCAACAATGCATACGGGGTGGATGGGTACGAGGGCAGCGAGTGGCCGGATACGGACAGGCGTGCGGCGTCCGCCAGCAGCGCGAGCAGCCCGGCCACTGCCACGCCCAGCGCCGCGATCTTGCGCGCCGAACGGCGCAGGATCATGTCGGGCCGCTGGCCCACCACCGTGCGTGCCCCTGCCACCGCTTCGCTTCTCACCCCCACATGCTGCAGCGGCTGGATCGAAGTAACGTCCAGTGGCACCAGCGACGTTGCTTCAATTGATTGAATCGCCGTGGCCTCCGGATCGACTTCACCGCCCAGCCGTTGCAGTGCGGCCTGCATGTCCGCCGTGCCGGCGTATCGGGCACCAGGGTTCTTTTCGAGGGCTCGTCCTACCGCCTGCTCGAGCGCCGGAGTCACAGCAGCCGCCAGCATGGCGAGCGAGGGCGGCGGCGCGTTCAGATGCTGGTTGGCCACCGCCAGTGCGTTGCTACCGTCAAATGGTGGCCGGCCCGCCAGCATCTCGTACAGCACGATGCCGCAGGCATAGACGTCCGATCGCTCCGTGGCCTCTTCACCGCGCGACTGCTCCGGCGAGAGATACTGCGCCGAACCCAGAATGGCAGCCGTCCGCGTGGTCGAGCTGTCCACCAGATGCGCGATCCCGAAGTCCGCCAGCCGCGGTGTTCCGTCGGTGGTCAGCAAGATATTGTGCGGCTTCACATCCCGATGAATCAGTCCCTGTCGGTGGGCGTAGCCGAGTGCATCCAGGATCGGCAGCATGATCGCCACTGCTCGTTCCGAATTGAGTGGACCCCCGGCTTCCAGCGCCTCTTTCAAAGTCCTGCCTCGAATGTATTCCATGATGATGTACGGCGCGCCATCCTCATCGCCCACGTCGTACACCGGTACGATATTCGGGTGCGCCAGCCCGGCGACCATTTGCGCCTCGCGTTCGAAGCGGCTCAGGAAGCCCGGATCGCGCGTCAAATCGTCGTGGAGGATTTTGACCGCCACCTCGCGGTTCAGCCGGAGGTCGCGCGCCCGATACACCCGCGCCATTCCCCCTTCGCCCAGAGGCGCCAGGAGTCGGTACCGACCGCCCAGCACGAAGTCGAATGCAGGCATCTCACGCAAACTGCCGCGCGGGCAAGCCGTTGCGTCGCCGCTGCCATTCCTGCAGCGCAAACCGTCCCGAGAAATACAACTGCCACAGGCCGAACACGCCGGGCTGGTACGCCGCTGCATGGGTGTGAAGCGCGGTTACTTTCCGCCCACCAAACCCTTCTTTAAATCGATACACGCCGTACATATCCTGATCTTCCCGCAAAAGGTCGGGAATCGCACGAAAGTCGTACAGGCAGCAGCCCCACCGTTTTGCCTGCCTGATCGCCTCCCACTGCAAAAGGTAGGTCGCCATGAGATTTCGATGCTCGTTGCTCGAGGCGCCGTGCACGTACCAACACGTGCTCCCGCAGCGGATCAGCGTCACCGCGGCGATCGGATCCCCCTCGTGCCGCGCCAACAGCATACAAAAGTTCCCGGCCGCACGGAACGCTTCAAACGTGCGGCGATAGAACTCCTTCCCCTGAATGAAGAAATCGTCTCGCTCCGCGGTCTCCTCATAGAGCGCGTAAAACGCCTCCAGATCGGCTTCCGCCCCTTCCGCCACGTCCACACCCTTCCGACTCGCCAGCCGGATGTTGTAGCGCGTTTTCTGCTTCATTCCGGCCAGCAGCGCGTCCTCGTCGCGCTCGATGTCCAGGACCCACGCACTCCGTGGTTGGCTCGGCGGCCAGGTCGGGTGCATGCCGAGCGCCCGCAGTTGTGCTGCCCATGCAGCGTCGTCCTCCGACACATTCGGTTCGAGCCGGATCCCGATTGACCGTTCCTCGAACCCGATCTCGCGCACCGCGTCCAGCAACGGGCCCAATACCTCCAGCTCCGGCTTTCTCACCACGGGCCCTCGCGGCACATAGAGCAGAGTGCGTCCTGCCCCACGCATCGGGTTGATGAACACCTGCATACCGCCCACCAGGTCGCCGCCCACGCAAGCAGCCAGACGCGTCACCCGCCCACCCAGGAGTGGAGCAAGCTCCCCCCACTCCCAGCTCTGCTGGAAATGCGCATCGGGGGTCGAGGCGACGAACTGATTCCAGGACGGCGCGTCGTCCCAGCGCTGTACGGTGACGGACATAAAGTAGCGTATTTTACCCTATCCCGCGCCTGCCTCTCCTCTCTTGACGCTTTGCTAGAATGTCGCGACGTTCCGCCATGAATGCAGGTCGCGCCGAACGAATCCGCGAGCAGCCCCGCATGGGTCGTCTGGCCAGTGCCGCGCTGTTACTCAGTGCTTCCCTGCTGCTCAGCCGCGTCCTCGGCGTGGCTCGCATGGTAATCATCGCTGACGTCTTCGGCAACAACCGGCCGATCGAAGCCTACTTCGCTGCATTTCGCATCCCTGACACCATGTTCATGTTGGTGTCCGGTGGAGCGCTCGCATCCGCCTTTGTGCCGGTGTTTGCCGGTTTGCTGGAACGAGGTAGTGAACGGGAGGCCTGGCGTGTCGCCTCCACCGTGTTAAACAGCGTTTCCATCTCGCTGGCGGTGCTGGCGGTGCTCTCCTTTCTCCTCGCCCCGCAGATCATGGCAGTTTTAGTTGGCGGCTACACTCCCTCCGAACGCAGTCTGACCGTCGACCTCACCCGCATCATGCTGCTCCAGCCCATCTTCCTCGGCGCATCCGCGGTCATAAGTTCCATTCTCCAGACCTACCACCGTTTTGTCCTCACCGCGCTCGCCCCTCTGGTCTACAACCTGGCGGTCGTGTGCGGCGCCTTGCTCGGACACTCCTACGGGGTCGGTGGGCTCGCCTGGTCGGTCGTGATCGGCGCCGTCGCTCAGCTCGTGATCCAACTTCCCGGACTCCGCGTCCAAATGCAGCGGCTCTATCGCTTCCACCTGGACTGGGAGTCGGATCAGGCCCGCGAGATCATCCGGCTCTTCATACCACGCGTCGTGGGACTGGCCGCGTTTCAGGCCATGCTCTTCATCACCCTCTACCTGGCTTCCGGCTTGCCGCGCGGCAATGTGGCAGCCATCAACTACTCCTGGCTCCTGATCTCGTTCCCGGTCGGCGCACTCGGTACCGCCGCCGCCACCGCCATCTTTCCCACACTTTCACGCCTGGGAGCGGTCGACGATTTGCATGCCATCGCCCGCACCGTCAATCGCAGCCTGCGACCGGTCCTGTTCCTCTCCCTTCCCGCCGCCGTTGGATTGATCGTATTGCGACGGCCGATCGTCAACTTGCTCTATAACCATGGAGATTGGACCCTCCAGGCCACCGAACAGACTGCCTTTGCGTTACTCTTCTACGCCATGGCCCTCGCACCGTTGGCCACCATCGAAGTATTTCCGCGTGTGTTCTATGCGCTCAAGGACACGGTGCGGCCGGTCCGCATCGCCATCGTCACGGTCGCCCTCGACGCCGTGCTCAGTATCCTGTTCGTTCACCTGCTGCCGCGCGCTTCAGGCCAGGGCGGACTCGCGCTCGCCACCGCCATAGCCACCACCGTTCAGGCCGTGTGGCTTGGCTCGGTCCTCAATCGACGGCTCGGTGGCTTGGGCCTGCACAGCCTCGGCCTCACCCTGCGTGATTCAGCCCTCGCTTGCCTGATCATGGGGCTCGTGTGCTACGTCTCCCTGGATCCGCTCACCGCCCTCCTGCCCCAACACGGCCTGGGAGCATTGGTCACGGTCGCGGTTGAAGTCCTGCTCGGCGGAGCCACCTTTGTGGGCGTCTCATTCCTGCTGGGCGCCCCCGAACTCTGGCAGGTCCGAAGTCTCGCCACCCGCGGAAAGTAATAGACGAGGGATGCACCGCAACGCATCCCTCGTCGATCCTTTGGAGCCGTTTTCGGAATTATGAAGCAGGTCGTACGCCGGTCGCTCCATGGAGGAGGTCGTAGGCCGGTCGCTCCGTCGCCGGCTCGGTAGTACCTCGGCGCCCGCCGTGACCGAGTCCTCTCCTACTTGATTTCGACTTCGGCGCCCGCCTCGGTCAACTTGGTCTTCACCTCGTCCGCGCGCTCGCGTGGGACATTCTCGACCACCGGCTTCGGGGCCTCGTCCACCAGGGCTTTGGCCTCTTTCAGACCCAACTGCGTGATCTCGCGTACCGCCTTGATCACATTGATCTTCTGCTGCCCGGCGTTGGTCAGCACCACGCTGAACTCAGTCTGCTCCTCAACCTCCGGCGCCGCAGCTGCGCCGCCGCCGGTCGGAGCCGCCGCCGCTGCCACCGGAGCCGCAGCCGTCACGCCAAAGCGCTCTTCGAACGCCTTGATGAAATCAGAAATCTCCAGAATCGTCATCTGCTCGAACTGCCCGAGCAACTCGTCAGTCCCCATCTTGGTCTCAGTAGCCACGTCATCGTCCTTTCAAAACTAACAACTCTTCGTCTCTCATCCCCTCCCACTAGAGAGAGGCATCAATCAAAGCTCCCGCCCTCATCTCACCCACCGAAATCGTCCCGTCCATCTCCCCCTCTCCCTTCACGGGAGAGGGCCAGGGGTGAGGGTGCGTCCCGGCCGATTTCCCCCTCCACTGCGCCGCGGGGGAGGGATTAGGGGAGGGGGTCCGCCCCCTACGCATCCCCACCTTCTCGCCGTACCCGCAACGCTTCCGCCAGTCCGGCCACCGTGCGTGCCGGCGCCTGCATTGCACCCAACGCGCGTACCGCCGGAGCCTGGAAAGCCCCCAGAAGCTGAGCCAGTAAAACCTCGCGGCTGGGAAGCTCCGCGATCCGTCCGACCTCCTCGGCCGTGACCGAACGGCCGCTCACGATCCCGCCCTTGATGCTCACCAGGCGATTGCGACGCGCAAACTCGCTCAGCAGCTTCGCCGGGGTCACTTCATCATTCCATCCAAATGCGACCGCGGTCGGGCCGGTCAGAAGATCCGGGGCGATGGCCACCTCCGCACGGTCCGCCGCGATCCGCAGCAGCGTGTTCTTGGCGACCTGGAACTCCACGTTCCCGTTCGAGAGGTCGCGTCGCAGCGCCGTGATGGCCGCCACGTTCAAGCCCCGGTAATTCAACAGGACTGCGCCCTTGCTGTCCTGCAGCTTCTGCGCCAGTTCGTCAATCGTCTGTGCCTTTGCCGGTGTAGGCATGCAATCCCTCCTTAAAACAAAAACGCCCGGGAATCCCTCCGAGGCGCAAAAACACAGACATGGAATCAATCTGCGGTTGTGCCTCGGCAGGACATGGTTTAAGCGGTCCCCCGCTCCTGCTGTCAGTGGCTATTCAGTTGTCGTCCCGTCAGTATACCCCGACCCGTGCCGGGCCGGAGTCGAGCCCGTGCCTTACGCCGCGTGCAACGCCGCGGTAGCAACCGCGTCGAGTCGCACTCCCGGACCCATGGTCGGCGCCAGAGACACCGATCGTACATAGGCGCCGCGAGCGCCTGAGGGTTTGGCCCGCATGATCGCATCCACCATTGCGCCCAAATTCTCCACCAACTGCTGTGGCTCGAATGAAACCTTACCGATCGGCACGTGAATGATTCCGGTGCGGTCCACGCGAAACTCAACCCGGCCCTTGCGGATCTCCTCGATCGCGTGTCCGATGTCCTGAGTCACCGTGCCCGTGCGCGGATTCGGCATCAGTCCCCGTGGACCGAGCACTCGTCCCAGTCGACCGACCACGCCCATCATGTCCGGCGTGGCCACGGCGACGTCGAAGTCGACCCAGCCGTCCGTGATCCGCTTCGCCACGTCGTCTCCGCCCACAACATCCGCGCCGGCCTCTTCCGCCTCGCGCATCTTGTCTCCCTGCGCAAAGGCCACGATGCGCGGCTGCTTGCCCGTGCCGTGGGGCAGCACTACCACCCCGCGCACCACCTGGTCGGCGTGTCGGGGATCAACCCCGAGCCGCATATGCAATTCGACTGCTCCGTCGAATTTCGAGATCGAGACCCGCTTCACCAGTTCGACGCCTTCTTCCGGCAAATACTGCCGTTCATCGTCGACCAGCTGAGCGACCTCTTTGTACTTCCTACCCCGTCCTGCTAACGATCGTCCCATGCCGTACTCCTTCGTTGGTTCGCGGCCCGACATCGGCCTCCCAACGCTTCCACTAAGTCGCCCTTAGGCGACGGTTATGCCCATGCTCCGGGCTGTCCCCTCGATGATCTTTTCAGCTGCCTCCAGCGTGGTCGCATTCAAGTCAGGCAGCTTCGTCTGCGCGATGTCCCGCAATTGTTCTCGCGTCACCGTGCCCACCTTCGCTCGGTTCGGTGTCGCCGACCCACTGGCCACGCCGGCTGCTTTGCGCAGCAACTCCGCGGCCGGGGGTGTCTTGAGCACGAAGTTGAAGGAGCGATCCTCGTACACCGTGATCTCGACTGGAACCACCGTCCCGACCTGTGAGGCAGTGCGCTCGTTGTACTGCTTCACGAACTCCATCACGTTCAAGTGAGGAGCCACTGCCGGACCGACCGGCGGCGCGGGCGTCGCCTTCCCCGCCGGAATTTGTAGCTTGATAACCGTCTTTACTTTCTTTGCCAACGTATCCCTCTTCCACTATTCCGGGCCGATGCGTCGCCCAGCTCCATGTCCATCCAACACCTTCGCGCCCTGTTCGCAGGGGCGGGCCTCTGCGCCCGCCTTCCCGGCTGTCCGAACCACCATGTCCCTACCGTCTCTCACCGCGCAGGCACACCCGTAGCTCGTCACTCAGACCTACAACTTCTCCACTGGTAGCTCGGCGCTCCGTCGCCGAGGCACCCGGACCTACAACTTCTCCACCTGCAAGAAATCCAACTCCACGGGCGTCTCGCGACCGAAGAAACTGACGAGCACTTTTACCTTATTGCGTTCCGTACTCACCTCGTCCACCACCCCGATGAATTCCGCGAACGGACCATCGATGATTCGGACGTTCTGTCCGCGCGTAAAGGTCGGCTTCACCTTGGGCGCGTCGGCCTCAGTCTGCTTCAGGATCTGCTTGACTTCACGATCCAGCAGCGGAATCGGCTTGTTCTCCGCACCGACGAAGCTCGTCACTCCCGGCGTATTGCGCACCGCGAACCAGGCTTCGTTCGAGCCCTTGTCGCCATCTTTCAGCTCGATCATATTGACCAGCACATAGCCGGGAAACATCTTGTGTGTCACCGGCTGGCGCTTGCCGTTCTTCATCTCGATGCTGGTCTCGGACGGCACGACGACCTGATAGATCTTGTCCTGCATCTGCATCGACTCGATGCGATGCTCCAGGTTCGTCTTCACCTTGGTCTCGTAGCCCGAGTACGTGTGAATCACGTACCACTTCGAGCCCTCTGGAATCAACGATTGTGTGGTCCCTTCCCCCTCGGGAAAGAGTTCGGTATCCGGTAATGCCAATGGAGTCTCCTGCCCTTTTTCAGCTGATAAGAGGCTGAATGATGCGCGTCAGCACTTCGTCGATGATGCCCAGAAAGGCCGCGATAAAGACGGTCATCGCCACCACCGCGACGGTCAGATTCATGGCCTCCTGGCGAGTCGGCCAGGTGACCTTACGGAGCTCTGCTCGAGACTCCTGGAAAAACGTGGTGATCGACGGACCATTCCCGCGTCGCGCGAGCGCTTCAGCCGCCGTCGGTCGGCTACTGGCCGTGGGGGACTTGGCCCGAACTGCCGGTCTACTGCCGGCTCGCGCAGCGTTGTCCTGTGGCGTGGATGTTGTTGGCTTGGCCACGGTTCATTCACCTCGATTGGTCGTTAGGGATTAGAAAGTACTGTCGCGCGCAGTGTTCACGATGGCCACGTCACGGCAAACGATTTGGCAGGCCCGAC
>JANWJD010000048.1 GCA_025449555.1 Chloroflexota bacterium
CGCGCGCTCGATTGCACCCAGGATACCTTCGTGCGTGCATACGAACATCTGCGAAAAGGCAGGTCGATCAACACTGCCTGGCTGTATACGGTAGCCCGGAACCGAGCGATGGACGAGTTTCGAAGACAAAAACGCGTACAACCCGATCTGGACGCTCTGCGAGATATACCGGTCCATCACCGGACCGATGAATCACTTGTCGTCCAACAGGTGCTCGAGCGTCTCTCCCCACACGATCGGGAAGTGTTGTATCTCTTCGACGTCGCCGGGTTCAAAACCGACGAGATCGGCGCCATGTTGGGTGTCCGTGGCACGGCCGTCCGGCAGCGGCTCTCACGGGCCCGCGAACGATTTCGATTGCTATACGGGGCTGAACCATGACCTCGCATCGCCGTTTCCGAGAAATGCTGGCTCGTCGGGTCGAACTGATGCCGAACGACGAACGGCGCCTGCGCGGACACCTCGATGGTTGTCCCGAGTGTCGAGCCACGGCGGCGGCCTATGAGCAGCAGTTGCGGTTGCTCCGCTCTCTGCCCACGCTTCCCACGCCACCCACGTTGCGTTCCTCCGTCTTGAACCGCATCCATACGACACCACCGCCCGCCATGCCCTGGTATCGCCGGAGGCCGTCCTTGATGCCGCCTCTGGCAGCAGCCGCGGTGCTCGCCCTGTTCGCGGTGGCCTGGATCGGAGGCTCACGCCTCACCGCGCAACACGGGACTCAAAGCGCATCCTCCTCGCGAACTGTGACTCCCACCCCAAAGAGCGGTGAAAAGGTGCAGCGCACCCAGGTTCCCCTCTCCGTGGCTCCGGCAACTCCACGAACCGACTCGAGCAAGCGATCGGTTGCCACGCATCCGGTTCGTCAACCTTCTCATGCCGTCCGCGGCGCAGCCGGCTCGACTGGAACGAGGGCGTCTTCACAGACGCCCTCGTTTGTCGCTCCCACTTCGGTCTTTGGCGCGGCTCGTTTCACCGCGACGCCCGTCTCATTCAACCCCAGTGCATCCGTTGCCGCCGGCATTCCGACCGGGTCCGCCCGTCCGACTCCTATTCGAATCGCGGCAACGCGCCCCTCAGGCAGACATACATCTCCACCCCGCCGGGCCGCGAGTCCCGCTTCCCTGCCGCAACCCACCTCGCCACCGCCCACGTCAGCTCCGGTTGCGGTTGCTTCCGGCCCATCGTCCGCGACTCCGCCTCCCGCCAGACCGCCTGCGCTGGCGCCAATCCGGAGCACGCCGTCGCCGGTCGCCGCCGTCCAGACACCCATCGGCGTGGTCACTCCCGTCGTGGTCAATACGCCCATGCCGATCGTACCCGTCACACCAACGCCATCCCCTATCGCGGTTGTCTACACCGGGCCTCTAGCACCGACTCCCACCCCTACGCCCACCGCGCACCCGTAGTGGAATCGAGCAGTTACCGGGCTCCTCGATTCCTTGACAAAATGGTCAATTAGCGTGATAATGCGGAGGTAGGGCAGCCGCACGGTGCACTGCACGCCCCTCCCTCGTGCCCCTGGCTTGCACACTTCTCGATTCGTGAGATGCCATGATTCCGCACGTGGAGCGCTCGCGGCCACCAGGCAGAAACGACCCCTGTCCGTGTGGAAGCGGCAAGAAATATAAGCGGTGTTGCCTCCTCGATGAAGCACTGCCGACACCGGTCCGTCACGTAGACGACGTGATGATGGAGGTGTACGCGGCAGATCGAACCGGCGATGCAGCCGGTGCCGTTCGTATTCTCGAGGAGGCCCGTCACACGCACCATGCCTCCGAGCTGGCTCGCATGCTGGTGGAACGGTATCTCTCGCTTCCCTCGGATGAAGCCGAACGCTGCCTCCGGCAGTGGTGGGAACAGGAACACGACCGGTTCAGTGGAGGCGGGCTCGCACAGATCCTCTCTGCGCAGGGGCGCAAGACTGAAGCGCTTCAGATTCTGGGCGAAAGTCAGGGTGCGGATGCCTGGCCGGACTACTGGCGCCTGCTCGGCGTCCTGCGCGATGAAGAAGGCGACACCCAGGCAGCGGTGGCTGCCATGGAACTGTACACCCGCATCTGTCCCCAGGAATCGGCCGCCTGGATGCAACTGGCCGACATGCAACAACGCGCCGGCCAGAACGACCGCGCGCTGGTCTCGCTACGACGCGCGGGCGATGCAGCGCCGGATCGCATCCAGCCGCGCATGCTCCGCGCTCGCCTGCTGGCCGATGAGGGTCGGTGGCGAGAGGTCCGCGACTTCGCCGAAATGTTGATCGAGGAGGAGTACACCGATGCCGATCCGGCCACGCTGTACGATCTCCGCGACCTATTGGCCCAGGCATACTTCGTCCTGGGAGACTTCGCGGGAGCTCGTGCCGCCTGGGAAGGCCTCTGCGGCGAACGACCAGACGATACCGAAACCTGTTATCACCTGGCGCATCTGGAAAAACTGGCCGGTCGCCACCGCCGCGCTTTGATCGTGCTCGATCGATACCCATCCAGCGAGCCGGAGCTTCGCGTGCTCGACATCCGACTTGCCTGTTTGCTGGCACTGCAAGAGTACGACGAGGCAGCTGAGACAGCCGGGATTATGGACGAGATCGATCCATCGACCCCACTTTCGCCCCTGGTGGAAGCAGCCCAGGCCGTGGCACACAAGGAATATGTGTGGGCCCTGCAGATTCTGGAGGGCCCGCCTCCCCATCGCCATCGGGATGCCTGGTACGGGCTGCGCCTGGACTGCCTGGCTCATCTCGGAACGTGGAACGAGGTACTGCCCACGCTCAAGGCCATCGATACCCCGGAGGACGGAGTGTTGGTGAGCGCTGCCCTGGCTGCCTTGGCCGCCAACAAGTTCGATCTGGCCGAACGGGTGATCGGCGAGATCGACGACCAGCAATCGATCGAGGCCCGTTCGCTCAGCGGCCTGGTGGGGCCGCTACGCCAGTACCGCCGCGCGGCCGAGGTCAGAAGACAACAACAGGTCGACCAGGCGGAAAAGCAGCGTCGCGCCCTGGAAAGCCGGGATCTACGTCGCCGCGTGGGTGAGTTGCAGCGTCAAAACGATACCCTCAGCGCCGCCCTCACGCAGTCGGAAGCGGCGATCAAGCGCCTGCTCGAATTGGTCGGCGTGACCTCCTCGCTCGAGACTCCGCTCGATTGGGAAGCCCACCTGCAAAACATCTCGGCTCGCGCCCATCGCGATGCCGTCCAGCAGGAACGCCGGCAGGCCGAAGATCGCCTGCGCGTCATGCTGGGTGATTCCTCCTGGGATCACCTGTCGGAAAGCGTCAGAACGTCGCTGCGCGAGGGCGAGCGGCTCTTTCTGTCGCGGGACGAAGTCGGCCACGACTACGGCAGTGCTCTCATGGGATACGCTCGGGGTCTGGAAAGCGCCTTCAAGGAAGCGATCTTTGCGCCTGCCCGCACTGCCTGGCAGCGTGAGCCGGGCGCAACTGCACGCTTGCAGGATGAGGGTCACGATCCCTCGCTGGGGCCGTTCGTACGCTACCTCCTCCAGGGAGGGCACCTCACGCTTGGCAGCATGGCAGCCGCGCTCGAGCGGATGGGAGACGTTCGGCGGCAGGGTATCGCCATCACCCTGCTGCGACGAGTTATCGGTATCCATCCCAGTGATGAACGTGCACTGTATGACTGGAAGCGCACCGCGGACCGCCTGGGATTGGCCGCCGATGCCCGCAACCGACCGGCCCATGCGGCAACCGTGAGCTGGGAGGAAGTGCAGGAGTTCCGCGATCTCGTGCTCGGCACGGACGGCCTGCTCCGCGCCCTCGGGGATTTCTAAAGCTTGTTCTAGCCCGCCGCCTGGTGCGTTTTGGTAGGGCAGGCCCGCGGCGTCAGCCGCAGTGGCCCGCCGCCCTCTCTAGCGGCGAGCACGCGGCCCGGTGCGACCACACAGGCGGAGGCATCGACTGCTGTCGGTCGGACCGGGAAGAGTGCGCGTCCCGTCTGGTACAGTTTGTTAGGGAGACCTAACACAATGGCATCACCGGTAACCGAAGAGTATCTAGAAACCATCTACAACATGACGATGGAAGGCGATCCCGTGCTAAGCGCGCGCCTGGCCGACAAGTTCAGGGTGTCTCGTCCCACGGTCACCGAAACCATCCGTCGCCTGGTGTCTGATGGCTACGCAACCCAGAACGACGACAAGACTATCGTGCTGACACCGGTCGGCGCCGCATTGACCGAACAGGTGCTGCGGCGGCATCGGCTAGCGGAGCGCCTTCTGTTTGATGTGATTGGGCTCGACCCGATCGAGGCGCACGAACAAGCACATACGCTCGAGCACGGCATGAGCGACGATCTGGCGTATCGCATCTCGGAGCGCCTGGGAAACCCGCTGACCTGCCCCCATGGAAATCCCATCCCGGGCAACGCGCCGAGTGGTCTGGCATTTCTGAAGGAGCAACACGCGTATCGACTGTCTCAGGCGCCGACCGACGGAACCGTCAGGGTCGTGCTGATCTCAGAGGTGGTGGAAGATGAGTCCGAGGTATTGCGACGACTCGCCAATAAAGGCATCTACCCCAATGCGGTGTTGAACGTGGTCGCCGGCACCAATCCCTCGGAGGTGAGCTTCGAGGTCGCGGGCGAACGGCGGGCCATGCCGGTTGACCTGGCGGCAAAGATCTGGGTTGCCAACGTGCAGCCCGAAGTGGACGGTGACGGCTCGTGAGCACCGGCCAGATGATTTTCCTGGGGGCGGTCGCCGGGTCTACCATCTTTCTCGGACTCCCCATCGCGCGGATCAAGAATCCACCGCGTACGCTTCAGGGGTTCCTGAACGCGGTTGCGACCGGCATCCTTTTCTTCCTCCTGTACGACGTTCTGTCGCAGGCCATCGAACCGGTCAACTCGGCCCTGACCCATCGCTACATCGGCTCCTTTGCGGTCGATCTGGCCGTGCTGCTGGGCGGGCTGACGGTCGGCCTGCTGGCACTCGTGTTCTTCGAGCAGCGGTTCCTGCGTCGTGAGCCAGGATCAGCTCCCAGCGGGACGTCGCTCGGCTATATGATCGCCTCCGGTATCGGCATGCACAACTTTTCGGAAGGCCTCGCGATCGGCCAGGCCGCGTCGACGGGTGCGATCCAACTCGCCGTGCTCCTGATTGTTGGATTCGGCTTGCACAATATGACGGAAGGGTTCGGCATTTCAGCTCCGCTGGCCGGGAGTGCCTCCTGGCGTTTCATCGGGATCGCAGGGCTGATCGGCGGGGGCCCCACCTTCCTCGGCACGCTGCTCGGCATCAGCTTCCATGCGGATTTCGTCTACGTGCTGTTCCTGTCGCTCGCAGCCGGCTCGATCATCTACGTTCTCAGCCAGTTGCTTCCACTTGTGCGCCGTGCTCAGATGCAGCAGGTCGTGATGTCGGGACTCGTCATCGGGTTTACCATCGCCTACGGCACGGACCTGGTGCTGGTGGCAACGGGCGCCTGAGCCTACGTTGGGGCCAGCTACTCCGCGATCACGATGCTGACGCTGTGCACTTCGCGATGAGAGTGCACGCACTCGTAATAGTACACGCGCGTTCCGCTGCCCAACCGCCCGATACCTCGATACACCATGACACTGCCACAGTCGGGACAGCGAGAGGACAGTCCCGGCTGGCCCTCCGGGCATTCCGGACACTCGCTTTCGATCTCGAGCAGGCGAGACAGCGTGGAATGGAATGCACGCGGCGGATGATGAATAACAGTGGGTTCCATAGGCATCATTCACCTTAGTATGACGGATTCGCCCAGGCTTGCACACGGGTGTGAGACAGCCCGGGCTCTATAATCCCCCTGGAGGCAGTATCGTGACGCACACCGCAGAGGCGAAAACCCTCGCTCGATCCAGTCGCCCGCAGAGCCAACATGCTCGCCGGAAGGCAGTGCTCACCTGATTCGCTTCTTGCTGTTGCTGGGGGCGCTGATCGTCGGCGCGGCGCTCGTGGCCACACACGGTATCCGTGGCGTCGCGATTCTGGTCGTGCTGCTGTTGTTGCTGAGCGCCCCGCGCACGCGTGCCTACAGCATCGCGGAGCAGGCCCTGGTGCGACTCACCGGATCGCGGAAGCGTGCCGCTATCCTGGTCATGGTGGTCGTGATCGTCGTGGTGCTGGCCGTTGACGCGTACACACTCCTTCACGGGTAGTGCGCGCAGAGTGGGTCAGCGCCCTACGAGGCTGAGCGGGCCAGCGCGCCGTTTGCCGTGGTCGATCGAGCCTCTTCGATCTGCATGTGCTGCTCCAGCGCAGCGTGCAGGGCGGTGATGCCGGCCAGCGACTCAACCGGGCCGGGCCTGGCTACCGTCAGACGCTGAAATGCGAGTCCCGGCCACAACACGGCTTTCCACCGTTTCTGTCCCAACATCACGATTTCGAAGGCGACGCACAGGGCGGGAAGCGGGACCGCGACTGTCACAATGTAACCCACCCAACCGGCGAGCAGCGATCCCACCACCATCCCGGGCACCATGAGTAACATGGCAAGCGTTGCCAGGTTGGTTCCACAGCGCGGGTGATAGAGTGTGCGCGTCACGGCGTTCTCGACAGTAAGGTCGAGGCCGGCTTCATATGCAGCAATAGCCTGATGCTCGCCCCCGTGAAATCGCCAGATACGCCCGAATCGCGGGAAAAGGCGGGTCAACGCGATGATCGCGAAGAACAGGATCAACTGGAGCAGTGACGACAGCACCGCATGCCACACCATCGAAAGATTGGCCAGTACCACGTTGATCAGTGTGGAGACGATCCCGATCGCGACGGCAGCTCCAAGGACTGAGACCGGAATGCGCCCCTGACCAGGCTTCCAGCCACGCACGACCAACGCCATCTGGCCGACCAACTTCGGCACGATCCGCACGAACGGAACTTTGTCGAGTCGTGACGGTTTCCGAGGGGGGAGGCCAAATGACTCCACCTGAAAACTGCCGTCGGTCTGCGCTCGCGCAATTGCGACGGCTAGAGGCGTCAACATCATGACGCCGTCCGGCAAAGCGGATCCTCCCACGCGGATCCCTTGAACGAGAGACTGAGACATACGCATTGAACCTTACTCGGTGAACTTTGGCCCACCTTAGCAGCCCCAACAACTTATGTCGATAGGGCAAAGGAACCAGGTTAGAGGGTCGAAATAGGAAGGATGAACGTACTAGAGTTGGATACCAATGCTCATGGAGGCCATGAATCATGAAGAAGATAGTACTGATGAGCTGGTTGACGGATATGCTCTTTTCTCGCCTGCCGTTCCTCGAGAGGAAGGCCCCGTGGTATCGTCGCTACCGCCTCACGGCCTCGCCGTGGGTTCCGGCTGCCCTGGTTGCTCCCCTGGCGCTCTTCCTTTTGATCGAGGGAAGTCGGCAGTATCTGTCATCGTCCCCGGACAAATCGGATCAGAACTAGGCCCGTACCCCGGCTATCGGTGCCGCTGCGTAATCCGACCGCGCAGTGGATCGTAGGGCGATACTTCGACCGTGACGCGGTCACCCGGTAGAATACGCACGGTTCGGGTTTGCAAGCTCGTCGCCATATGACTCAGGATCTTCCGGCCGTCATCCAGGTCCACCGAGTACATGGCATTCGGTAGAGCCTCTCGGACGATCCCATGGAGCGCGCTCTTCGTTGGGCGCCGGGACGAATCATCTTCCCCGGATTCGCGGTCGCGTGGTCGCGGCCCGCGGTCGCTGGGTAGGCCCAAGCGTGTTCCTCCCACGGTCAGAATGGGTGATTGTACCAATGAGTGATACGTCCTCCGTCGGTGATCCGCACAGCCGCACCTGGCTGGGACTGAGCTGGTCGGCGTGGATGCCACTTATGGCAGCCCACCCACTCGCCCTGGCGCAACTTCCCTCGGCTCCCGGTCTATACCGGATACGCCGGGCAGAGCTGCCGGGTGAGGTGCTCTGGACCGGATGGGCGCGAACAGGGGTTCGGGAAGTGGTCGAGCGCCTCGCACGCCAGGTTCACCTGCCACTCGAGCCGTATGACGATCCGAGCGGGCCCGCACTCAGCCTCTGGAAGGCGCGCGTCGATGCATCGGCCAGCTTCCAGGTATCAGGCGCACCGGTGGACCTTCGTGGCGAGGTGGCAGCGACCATCGTCCACGAAGTTGCAAATTGGGCACGAAACAAGACAGTGCCCAGGAACGACGAGTAGTATGGGAAGGTTTCGTCCTGATCAAAGAAGTCCCTACATACAGGGTACTATATAGGAGGTCATAGACTCGGGGAAGGTACTCGAATTCACCCGTCCCCACATTCGACCTGAAAGTCATGAATATCCAAGGAATACCCACCATTACGGAGGATGGACGTTATGGACGGGCAAGAAGACCAAGGCGTCACATTTGTGACGCTCTACGCACGAATAGTGCATGAATTGTCGAAGAACCCGCGCATGGCACAGGAGTCCCTGGCCCGACGGCTGGACGTGACCATGCGCACGGTTCAACGGCATTTGACCGAACTCGAACGCGAAGGGTATATCCGCGTCGCGCGCGAGCGCAAACCCTATACCTACGAGATCGCGTGGGATCGACCTCTGCCATACTTCGACCAATTGACGGTGGGCATGTTTCGACCGGAGACACTCGAGAACCTCGCGAGCGCTCGCTCGCAAACCTAAAGAAGCTCACAATCGGATACCGATAAAAGGAGCGATCGGCTCAGCGTCGATCGCTCCTTTTACTCTCGTTGGAACGGCGCACCGAAGGTCGAGCTCTAGTGAAAGGCCGAAGCAACCTCACGCGCGAAGCGGTCCTGCAAGCTCGTGTCGTACCCATTGCGCGGGATCGACACGATGAAGTAGTCGATGCCGATATTCACGTACGGCTGCAAGCGCTCCTGCACCTGTTCCGGGGTACCCACGATCGTGTTCTGGACGTACTCCTCATACGGCTTATTGCCGCGGGCGAGAGCCGTTTCCTGCTCGGCAGAGTCATCGCTCTCCACGAGATGCACGGTGATGCCGGTTGACTTGATGATCTCATCGTAGTTCCGTCCCACGTCGTCGCAGTGGCGCTTCAACACCTCGAGCTTGTGGC
>JANWJD010000049.1 GCA_025449555.1 Chloroflexota bacterium
CCACCGTGGCCGCCAGCGCCACCAACGTGATATCCGAGCCATGACGTACCACGTTCGCCTGACCAAGGGGAAGAACGTACTCCCCGTCCGGCACCTCGCCGCTGCGGGCATAGAGCTCCTTCTGCTCGAAGAACACGACCGGGTCATCGTCTCGGATCGAGGCTGCCAGCAACCCTTTCACATCCGCCGGCGACGATGGTACCCCTACCTTCAGTCCCGGCACCGCCATGGCCCAGTTCTCGACGCTCTGTGAATGCTGAGCACCGAAAAAGACACCCCCGCCGTTGGCGCAGCGGATCACCAGCGGCAGGCAGATCTGTCCGCCGGTCATATAGCGCATTTTCGCGATCTCGTTCGCGATCCCATCCCAGCAGGTGGCGAGGAAGTCCGAGAACATGATCTCGGCAACCGGGCGAATGCCGGTCATGGCCGCGCCCATCGCCGTACCGATGATGGCCTGCTCCGAAATAGGAGTGTCCCAGATGCGGCTCGGGCCGAAGCGCTCGAACAGCCCCTCGGTCGCCTTGAAGACCCCCCCGGCCGCGCCGATATCTTCGCCGATCAGCATCACGGTCCGGTCCCGTTCGATCTCCTGGGCCAGTCCGGCCGCGACCGCTTGACGATACGTTAGTTCCGCCATGATGTGTTGCTCCCACAGAACACGTCGGTAAAGAGCTCCTCCGGACCTGGTGGGGGAGAGGCCAGCGCGCGTTCCGCTGCCTCCTCAACCTCCGCCACTACGGCCTCCTCGATGCGAGCCAGTTCGTCGAGCGTCCAACCCGCGTTTTCCAAGCGTCGCGCGAAGCTGGTCACTGGATCACGCTCGAGCCATTCCGCCACCTCCTCGGATGGCCGGTAGCGGCCCGGGTCGGTGCGCGAATGTCCACGCTGCCGGTAGGTGAGGGCCTCAATCAGAGACGGCCCCTCGCCGGCACGAGCCCGCTGCACCGCTTTGGCGGCAACGTTGTACACGGCCTCGATATCATTGCCGTCCACCACGATCGACTCCAGCCCGTAGGCCGAGGCGCGGTCCGCCGCCGGACGAGGCACCGCCGTCACGTTCGCGATCGGCGTGTATTCCATATACAGATTGTTCTCGCACACGAAGATGACCGGGAGCTTCCAGACCGCTGCCAGGTTCAGTGCCTCGTGAAAGGCGCCGATATTGGTCGCGCCGTCCCCAAAGAAGCAGGACGTGACACTGTCGGTACCCAACAGCCTGGCTGACCAGGCCGTGCCGCAGGCGATCGGCAGATGGGCCCCCACGATCGCATACGAACCGAGGCAGCCGTGCTCCACGCTGGTCAGGTGCATCGAGCCACCTTTCCCCTTGCACAGGCCGATCTCCCGACCAAACAATTCGCCGAAACAGGCATCGAGCGGTGCACCGCGTGCGACCACGTGGTTATGTCCGCGGTACGTGCCCAGGGTGTAGTCTCCGCTCTTCAAGGTGGCTGCTACCCCCACGGCCACCGCCTCCTGCCCTACTCCCAGGTGCATCGTGCCGTGGATGTAGTTCTTGAGGAACAGCTCGTACGCTTTTTCCGCCACATGGCGTACACGCAGCATGTCGCGGTACGCCTCCTCCGGGCGGGGAAGCGAAAGGGCCGAGCCGCGATCGGTCCGTGCTTCTTGAACCATGCTTACTCTCCAGTCAGCACCGGGGCTGGGTCCGGCGCCACCGGTCGTTCCACCCCGGCCCCCTGCGTCGCCATCTCCGCACTCCAGCGCGGCTCGCCGTTGGTGTTGCCTGATAGGGCATTGTCCGCCGTGTAATACCGTGCTCCGGCGACCAGTAACTCGTCGGCGGGGAAGCGCGTGATCACCTGGTGGCCAGTCGGTGTCACCACCACCTCCTCCTCAATGCGCGCAGCGGAGTACCCATCGCTGGCGGGCCAGTAGGTTTCGAGCGCGAAAACCATGCCCGGTTCGAGCGCGAAGTCCTCGTCGAGCGATACGAGGCGCGATATAACCGGCTTCTCCCAGTTGGAGAGGCCGATGCCATGACCGAATTGCAGCGCGAAGGCCTCTTCCTCGTTGGCGAACCCAAACTCGGGCGCCGGCGGCCAGGAGGCCGCGATCTCGCGGGTGGTCATCCCCGGTTTCACCAGATCGATGGCTCCATCCAGCAGGTTGCGGCACACGCGGTACGCTTCGCGTTGCGACTCGGTAGCGGTGCCGACACAAAACGTGCGGTAGTAGCAGGTGCGATACCCCTGGAAGGACTGAATGATATCGAAGAATGCTTGATCGCCGGGGCGCAACACCCGATCCGAAGAGATGTGCGGGTGCGGGGCGCAGCGCTCGCCGGAAATAGCGTTGACCGCTTCCACTTGATCCGACCCGAGCTCGATCAACTTCTTGGTTACGAGCGCAACCAGATCGTTTTCGCGTACGCCCGGACGGAGATGTTCGTACAACAGGTCGTACGCCGCGTCCACCATCATGGCGGAGGTATTCAAGAGATTGATTTCATCCTCGGTTTTGATCATGCGGGCGTTCTGCATGGGTTGCTGTGCGTCGAGCACGGTGATGCCTTCCGCTTGCAAGGCCAGCAGCACCGGGAGCTCTATCTCGTCGGCGCCGATCGGCTCGTGCAATATCCCCCGAATCTCCAGTTCGTACGCCACTTTGCGGGCCACGCCTTCCGCGATCCCAGAGTGAGGTGTCATGGCGCCGCGCATGGTGGAAACCCCGGCCCGCCAGCGATCCGGGCTGTTCCAGGGAGCATGCAGGCGGTGACTCGCCGCGGCCGAACCAAAGTCCCAGAGAATAGGCGGCTCGTCGCGAAACAGCAGGCAAAATCGCGCCAGTTTGTCGCGTGCCCACTCGCCGATCGTGGTACTGGTAATGTACCGGATGTTGTTCATATCGAAGCAGAGGAACGCAGACAGGTCGGAGCGATGTAGCACCTCATTCGCCCGCTCCAGACGCTCACGGCGCAGGCGAGCGTAATCAATCCGTTCTTCCCAATCCACCGCCATCGATCCAAAAGACTGGATCTTCACCGGCACCTCCCATCCCTGGTCCCTGTATATCGTGTAGCAAGAATTAACACCAGCTTAGGCACGCATGTACAATGTGTCAACCAAAAAAGCAAGCCCGATGCCCCTCAGATCCACGATAGAGCGGGAGCTCCCGAGGCGAGATCGCATGCAACTCCAGCATGGTGACGGTCCCAGAGAGGAGTCGACCAGCGTTCAGGACGCGATCGACTCGATAGCGTCACGGCTGCGGGAACTCCGCGTGGCGCGGGGTTTGGGCATCCGTGAGCTGGCTCGACGCGTGGGTGTGACGCCCAGCCTGCTGAGTCAGATGGAACGGAGCTCGGTCAATCCGTCGGTGGTCACGCTCTTTCGGTTGGCGGAAGCATTGGACACCACCACGGACTACTTTTTTGGCAACGACCGGGGAGCCCGGGCCAGCGAGGATCCGGTGGTACGTAAGGGCGAGCGTGCCAGAATCGAGCTGTCGGGCGGAATCGTGTGGGAGCGCATCACGCCGACCGACGAGCACGATTTCGAATTTATGGCATGTATGTACCCACCCGGCGCCACCTCGGCGCCGGAAACCCAGCGACATCCCGGACGGGACTATGGAATCCTGCTCGAGGGCAAACTGATCATCGACGTGGGTTTCAGGAGCTTCGAGCTGGAGCCGGGAGATTCGATCGCGTTCGATGCCAGTTTACCCCACCGCTTGACGAACCCCGGTCCCGGCGTGGCACGAACCATCTGGGTCGTGCTCGACCGTAACCGCCCGCCCACGTAGCAACGCCGCGACCGCATGACTGCCGAGGAGGCACTTGCACTGGTCCAATCCCCTCTGTATAGTGACGATTAACGAAGGAGACACATGGAGCGTGGCGAGAGACGTACGCGTTCAAACTGCCATTGAGAATTGGTATCCCCGATTCGTGGCCAATGGTGTCGACATCAACGACTTCCAGCGCATCACGGCGGAGCTCGAGTCGTGGGACCAGTGGTGCGCGGCCTGGTCGGGCTGGGGAGCCATGCATGAAGCTCTGGGTCGGGAGGCGGAAGATGTCGGCTGGCTGCGCTCCGCGGCCGAACACTACCGGCATGCCGCTATGCTCTATCACTTCGGCAAGTTCATGTTCTTTCACGCGCCGGAGGAACATCGCGCCGCCCACGAGCGGACGGTTGGGCTGTACGAGCGGGCTCTGCCCTACTTCGACCCACCCGCGGAGCGGCTCGAGATCCCATATGAGGGCGGCATCACCATTCCGGGCATTCTGCGCAAACCGGCTCATGTCATCAAACCGCCACTGGTGATCCTCATTCCCGGTCTCGATTCCGTCAAAGAGGAGTTGCATGCCTATGGGGATGACTTCCTCGCACGTGGCATGGCAGTGCTGGCCATCGACGGCCCCGGGCAGGGCGAGCTGGAATTCGATCTTCCCATGCGATTCGACTATGAGGTGCCGCTGGGCTGTGTCCTGGACTATCTGGCCGGTCGGAGGGATGTCGACTGCCGGCAGGTGGGAGCCATGGGCGTTTCGTTTGGTGGGTACTATGCCTTGCGCTCCGCCTCCCACGATCCGCGTCTGAGCGCCGTTATCGCGCTCGCCACCGGCTACCGCTTCATCGACTACTTCGACCGTGTGCCGATCCTCACGCGCGAAGCCCTGATCAAACGCCTGCACGCCGTCGATGAAGACGAGGCGCGCGACAAGCTGGAGCGTTTCGATCTGCACGGCCGGATGGATCGCCTGCTGGCCCCGGCCCTGGTCGTGATGGGGCGGAAAGACCGGCTCTTTCCGGCGGAAGCCGCCGAGCAAATGGTGGCCGATTCAGACGGCAGGGCAACCCTGGTCATGTACGACGACGGCAATCACGTCTGCAACAACATTCCCTATAAATACCGGCCGATGCAGGCCGACTGGATGTCGCAACACCTCTGTATGGGCTGAAGAGGAGGCGAGATAGCGCAGCAGCCGCGAAGAACCTCAGGAGAGTCACTGCAGTTCGAAAGGATTTGAGGGCATGAGGACAGTCATCGCGTTTACTCGCAGCAGCAAGTGGCTGCTATCGTTCACCGCCATCGTGGCGCTCATTCTGTCGGTATCGGCCTTTCCCTCGCAGCCTGCCTCGGCAGCTGCCGGTCCGATCAAGATCGGCTTCTCAGTCTCGCTTTCCGGCGACTTCTCGAGCGACGGTCAGGCCATCTTGCAGGGGTATCAGCTCTGGGCCAACGACGTGAATAGCCACGGCGGGCTGCTGGGACGCAAGGTTCAGCTCATCCACTACGACGATGCCAGTACGCCCACCCAGGTAGCGACCAACTACACCAAGTTGATTACCTCGGATAAAGTCGACCTCACCGTCGGGCCCTTCTCTTCGCTGCTGACGATCCCGTCGGCCGCGGTGGCGCGCCGCTACGGCTATGCATTCCTCGCGCCCGCCGGCGGTGGACCTTCCGTTTTCCAGCAGAACTTCCCGAACTTTTTCTTCGTGCAGCCTTCTCCCGTGGCCGATAACCTGGTGAGCTTCGCCAACTGGCTCAAGAGTGTGCCGGTGTCCAAGCGTCCGAAAACGGCTGCCTACATCACCGTTGACGATCCCTTTGCCAAGCCGGAAACCGATACCGGTCGCAGCTTCATCCAGCGTCGCGGCGTGCGGACAGTTTACAACACAGTGGTGCCGGCAGAGGTCAAAGACTTTCAGCCAATCGCCCTGGCAACAGTTCATTCGCACGCTCAATTGGTCGTGATCGGTTCCCCCGGTTCGGACCTGACCATCGCCTTGATTCATACCTTTATCCAGCAGCACTACAGTCCGAAGGCGATCATCGCCACCTCGGGACCGGATCAGGGAAAGACCTTCTCTAACGCCGTCGGTCTCCGCAATACGGAGGGCATCATGGTTCCCGAGGGCTGGTGGTACGGTGCCAAGACCTTCCAGAACCCTGAGTTCATCAAATCCTATCTGCAGCGTTACCACGGCACGGTCGCCGATATCAGCCAGGATGTCCCCGAAGCCTACTCGGTCGGCCAGGTGCTGCAGCAGGCGGTGCAGAAGATCCATTCGCTGAATAATGCGGCGCTCATCCGCGAGATTCACCACGACAGGTTCCAGACACTCCAGGGCCCCATGCACTTCGACAGCGCCGGTCGCCCCATGGGACAGTCGTTCATCGTGCAGTGGCAAAACGGCAAACCGTTGCCGGTCTATCCCAGCAGATACGCCGTGCGGAACGTGGAGTACCCGAAGCCTGCCTGGCACTAGCCGCTTCAGTCAGGAGAGGGGCACTCGGCCCCTCTCCTTCTCATTTTCCTAGGAGAGCGAACGGGACGTGGATCTCATTTACGGCGCGATCGTGACCGGTATCTTGAGCGGCGGCGTGTACGCACTTATGGCATCCGGTCTGACGCTCGTGTTTGGCGTGATGGACATCATCAATGTTGGTCAGGGTGCCCTGGTGATCCTGGGCGCCTATCTGACCTACACGCTCGGACAGCACTTCCACATCGACCCGTTTGTCAGCCTGGTTCTGACCATTCCTGCTATGTTCGTCATCGGGGCGGTGATCGAGATCACGATCATCAAGCGGCTCAAACGCGAACGAACCATGCTCTCGATCCTCGTCATGTTCGCTGTGGCCCTGATCATCGAAGGGATCCTGACGATCAGCTTCAGCGCCGATCTGGTGAAGATCGGCGCCTCCTACGTGGACTCATCCTTTCAAGTCGGCAGCGTCTACATCGCCTACATCTACCTCTACGGCTTCTTGATGAGTGTGGTGCTGCTGGCTGCCCTCTACGTCTTCCTCTATCGCACTAAGTTTGGCCAGGGGATCCGTGCCACGGTGCAGAACCGCACCGCCGCGGAACTGATCGGCATCAATGTCAGTCGGGTGGAAACCGTGACCTTTGCGCTCGGCGTTTCGCTCGCGGCGGCCGGTGGCATGGTGTACGGCGCCATCAATACCTTCAACCCGGTCAGCGGCTATGACCTGATCTCGCGCCTCCTGGTCATCATCATTCTGGGTGGCATGGGCAGCCTGGCCGGTGCCCTAGTTGCGTCGCTCGTCATGTTGGTAGTGGAAGACATTACCGCGGTGGTTTGGTCGCCGGTTTGGGCCTCGCTCGTCTTCTATGTCGTGCTGGCGCTCGCTCTGCTCTTCCGACCGCAAGGCATATTCGGTAAAGTCGTGGCTCGACGCCAATGAGACTCGCGGGTTATGTCGCGGCTCTGGTGCTTCTCATCATCGCGTTGGTCCTCCCACGGGTGGTGAATAGTCCATTGCTGATGACCATGGCCATTTTCACGCTGATCTATGCGATCATGACCACCGGCTGGAACATTTTGGGCGGCTATACCGGCTATATCTCCCTGGGCCATGCCGCATTTTTTGGGATCGGCGCCTATTCCCTCTCGCTGCTCTCGTCACACATCACGGTCACTACCGGCTACGAGCCCTTCTTCCTCCTCCCGGTGAGCGGTCTCATCGCTGCGGCCTGTGCTGTCCCGCTCGGCATCATTACCCTCCGCACCCGCCGTCATGTCTTCGTGGTGCTCACCATCGCCATGCTCTTCATCGGTCAACTGCTGGCAATCAACTTACGCGGTCTCACCAATGGGTCGACCGGCAGTGGTTTGCCGCAACCTCCCTGGATGGGCTCGGACTTCAATC
>JANWJD010000050.1 GCA_025449555.1 Chloroflexota bacterium
GATGGTCCGGTGACTACGGACGTATGGTGACGACGGAGCTGACGTTCACTCTTTCACCATAGAGCCGGGTGCTGAGATAGGCCTGAGAAAGACCGCAATCAGTAGCATCACGGACTCCTTTTCGCTCTGCTGTACGGTATTTCCCCGATGCACCCTGGTGGGAGACAGCGTAGGGTGTGCACTGAGGCGACTGCTGCATCGCCCAGTCCGTTTCACCGAGCGTGAAGGGAGTACCGGTAATGGCGTGGTTCGTAGGGGTTGTGCTCGTTGCATTGCTGGGACTCGTGGTGTGGCTTGCCTCCCGAGCAGGCAAACTCGAGGATCATGCGCTACTTCTGGAAGCCGAAATGCAGTCCGTGAAGACTCGACTTATCCGCCTGGAACCAGTGAACTCGCCAGATGGTGAACTGCAGGAGGAGCTGGAAGTCACCTCCGCCGTGCCGCTTCCACCGAGACGACCCCGCGCGGCATCTCGTCCCCTCGTCCCGGAAATCCAGGCCCTCGCCATGCCGATCCTGGAAGAGGTCGTACCCGACCTCGGCATCGCCACCCTCATGGCGGAGGATCTGGCGGCAGTGCCGAAGCCGGCGCGCGAGGGTCCATCGTGGACGGAGCGCGGCCTGGCACGCGCGCGCACCAGTGAGGAATGGGAAGCGCTCATCGGTGGGAACTGGCTCAATCGCATTGGGGCACTGGCGCTCATGCTCGGCATCGCCTTTTTTCTCAAGTATGCCTTCGACAATAACTGGATCAAACAGGGCGCGCAGGTTGCTATCGGCCTGGTCATTGGTGGCGGGCTCCTGGCATTCGCACGGCGAACCCACGGCCAGGGCTATGCCGTATTTGCGCAGGGTCTGGTGGGGGCAGGGCTGGCCATCCTCTACCTCTCGGTCTACGCCTCATACAACTTCTACGGGCTGGTAGATCTACCGGTCGCCTTCGTCGCGCTGGCCATCGTGGTCGGGATCGGCTTTTACGAATCCAGGTTCTACGACTCGCTAGTCGTTGCTCTGCTCGCCTGGGGTGGTGGATTTCTCACACCGTTCCTCCTGAGTTCGTCCGGGGCTAGTCCGGCGGGCGTCATCGTCTATGTATTGCTGCTCGACATCGGAATCATCGGAATCGTGCTCAAGAAAGACGCATGGGTGGCGCTTGAAGGGCTCTCACTGGGTGCCACCTACGCCGTCTACCTCACCTGGTTCGTGACGTCGTACCACTCCAATCAACTGCCCACGGCAGCCATCGCGCTCACGCTGTTCTGGATCGTGTTTTACGCGCTGGACCTGTGGCGCATCGAAATAGGCTCGCCGAGCTTTCGCACGCTCCGGGAGCAAGTCGCATCGGCCAACATCATCGCTTATTACGGCTGCATGTTCGCTCTTATCTTCCCCTCACACCGAATCGCCATGGGGTTTGTCAGCCTCGGAGTGGGAGGGGTGTACCTCGCCACGATCCTCACCATCAGGCGCACACTTCACGAAGGCGACCGGGCGGCGGTTCGCTTCACCCTCACTGCCTTGATTCTGCTGGTGGTTGCGACGGCACTCGCTACATCAGGTTTTGTGACGGTGATTCTCTGGTCGCTCGAAGCAGTCTGCCTCCTCTGGATGGGGATCCGCTGGAACCTGCGGTTCGTGTGGCAACCCTCGCTGGCGGTATACGGCCTCGCCGCCGTGTTACTGCCGGCCACCGGGAGCGCCCTTTTTTACGCGCCGGTCCGCGACTTCGTCCCGGTCCTCAATCCTCGGTTCCTGGCCTTCGCCACGCTCGCGGTCGCTCTGGCGTACGGCACCTTCCTCGTTACGAAACTCCACGATGCACAGGCGCAGCGCATCTGGACGTCGCTCCACTACGGATGGTGCGGAGTTGTCACCGTGCTGTTGACCGTTGAAACCAACGACGACTTTCGTCGTGCCATGGATGGTGCGACCGGCAACGACTGGACATTTATCGGATATGCGAGATTCCTGGCCATCGCGGGCGTCTGGACCGTCCTGGCGCTGCCGCTGGTTTGGTTCGGTCTCCGGCGGAGGATTCTCCCCATCCTGATTTCCGGTCTCGGTAGCATGGTGCTCGGGCTCGGACTTGCAGCGGCGGTGGGTGCCTCGTTCCAGCCGGTCCAGTACTACCGCCCGATCGTGAACATCCGGGTCGGTCTTCTCGTGCTGGTCCTCGGGACGCTCTTCGTTCACTTCCGATGGTTACGGGCCAGAGTGGACGACTATCCGTGGATCACGACCGCCCGGATCGTATTGCAGGCGGCATTGGTGCTGATTGGCTTCGAATTGCTCACCGCGGAAGTGAACGACTACTTTGGACACGCCGCGGGCACCCAGACCCAGACCACGCACGACGTCGGGCTCTTCATCGAGTTCGTGGCGCTCGGCATCATCTGGATGACCTACTCACTGTTTCTGGTGTGGAATGGTGTGCGGAAGATGTCGCAAACATTGCTTGTGACAGGACTCGGGTGTGCCGGGGTGGCCGTCGGCGCCGGTGCCTACTGCGGCTTCGCGGCACAGCCGGCCGATCGGCTGCCGCTGGTCCTCGGCACACGAGCGGTGATGATCCCGTTGCTCATGATCGGTCTGTTCCTGCATATGCGCTGGACGAAGGATGCAACCCGCCTCTATCGTTGGCTGGACGGTGTGTTGTTCGCCTTTCAGGCGGCCATCGTCCTGCTCGGGTTCGAATTGGTGACGGGTGAGACCCGCGACTTCTTCGACCATGTCGCCGCTACGTCGACCAAGACGCTGAGTGATTCATCCAGCCTCCGCAATCTCGAACAGCTCGCGCTGTCCGCCCTCTGGCTGGTGTACGCGGTCGTGCTGACGGGAGTCGGTATCTGGCGGCGGACGCGCTGGATGCGCTTCGGGGCCATCGGCCTGCTCGGCTTTATCATTCTGAAGATCTTCGTCTACGATCTGTCCTTTCTGCAAGGACCGTATCGCAGCGTGTCGTTCGCCGGACTCGGACTGATCCTGCTTGCCGTCTCGTACCTCTATAGCCGCTACCACGCTCTACTGCTGGAAGCATAGCCGACAGCATTTTCGTTTTTGAGAAGCCATATTCCCGAGTACAAGATCGGACGGGATCGTATGCGTTGAGGGATAGGGGCAGGCTCCCGTTCATGCGGAGCGGTTGCGCACTAGACATAATCATTCAAGGTGGTTACAATTGCGCTATCAACGGAGATAGCGCAACATCAAAAGGGGCTTTACGAATAATGGAGAGACTGATACCAGCGTTTGAAGCTCGGCGACAGTTTGGCAAGTTGCTGCAGAATGTGACATCTAAAGGGGACACCTACGTGGTGGAACGACACGGTGAGCCAGTGGCAGCCATGGTGCCTATCGAGTTGTACGAGCAGTGGAAGCAACAACGGAGCGATTTCTTCGCCCGATGGCGCCAGGCTGCCGAGCGTGCTGACCTGGCGCCGGAGGAGGCTGAGGCGTTGGCAAGGGAGGCCGTACAGGCGGTTCGTCGCGATCCCAGAGCGTGAGAGCAGTCCTCGATACCAACATTGTTGTTAGTTCGTACCTCTCCTCGACGGGAGCTCCTGGGCGCATTCGCGCCGCACTGGAGCAGCATCGCTTCGACCTTGTGGTGTCAGAGCCTCTCCTTGACGAGTACACGCGCGCGCTGAATTATCCGCGAGTGGTCGCTCGGCATCGACTGACCGCGGGCGAGATTGCGGAACAGGTGGACGGCATTCGGCGCATAGCTGCGCTCGTCGCTTTGGCTGACCTACCAAATGTGATTCCAGAAGGCCCGGAGGACAATAAGGTGGTCGCGACTGCAGTGGCAGGCAGCGCGCACTACATCGTGACCGGCGATGATGACTTGCTTCGGATGGGGGAATACGAGGGGATCCAGGTGCTTTCGCCCGCGCTGTTCCTGGCGGTGCTGCAACGGTAACATAACGGTCCGTTCAGCTCACCACGCGCAGGAAGTAGAAGGACAGCGGTACCACGATGATGAGGCTGTCCACCCGATCGAGCAGCCCACCGAAGCCAGGAAGCCAGGATCCGGCGTCCTTGACTGCAAACTCTCGTTTGATACTCGACTCCAGTAGATCTCCCCAGATGGCTCCCAGCGCCGTGACGATCGGGAGCAGCAGGACGAGCAGCCAGCGCAGATGGCCGGGAAGCGCAAACGCCATGACGCCGATGCCGAGATACGCGCCCAACAAATTACCGACTGCACCTGCCCAGGTCTTGTTGGGGCTGAGCTGCGGAGCCAACTTGCGCTTGCCGAAGCGCTTTCCAACCACGAACGCTCCCACGTCGCTCAGCGCTGTGCCGAATCCGATCGCGAGTAGAATGCCGATGCCTCCGGCAATATATTTGTCAATCAGAACAAGGTGGGCCAGGAACCAGGCGATGTAGCCCCAGCCGAGTACCGCGAACGCCAGATGGCGGACACTCAGCTCCTGGCGGCGATCTCCGCGCGGGAGGAGCAGCGGCTCGAGCGTGCCGGCAATGAGGAGCACCGGCGGGAAGGCGTGGAAAGCGTCGAGCGAGAGCAAGGCGATTGGCGCGGGGAGCAGCCCGGCCGTGAGCAGGATGCGCCGATAGTCAACCGGTAGCGTGACCAGGGCCGCGTACTCCCGGAGCCCTTGAAAAATCAAGAAGCTCACGAGGATCAGAGCCGTGACCTGGCCGCAGAAGAGCGCCAGGCTGAAAACCGGTGCGATAACGGCCCAGACGCGCCACCGACGGAAGAGGGAGTTGGCGGTCAGTCGCCGGAGGTCGAATCTGCTCTCTACCAGGAGCAGGAGCAGCGTGACGGCGAGAAACGCCACGATGATGATGGTGGTGGGACGAAACAGCGAGTTATGGATGGGGTTGGAGATCAGCATACGTGGCTCGCGCTCGAACGGCGATGGTGAATACCAATCCGACCAGTACAACGGCTAGAAAGATCGTGAAGACTCTAACTTGCGGCAGAGCAAGCGCGATGACGGACGCAATGCTGAGATAGATCATCCGGTCCGCCTTGCCCATGATGCCGCCGTACTGGCGCTTACCACCGGCGGCCTTCGACACGATCGAGAGGTAACTGCACAGCAACATCACCACGATGGTGATCGCACCCAGGCGAGCGTCCGATCCGATGGCGAAACATACGCCTCCCAGGAGAGCGACATCCGCGAGCCGATCGCAGCACTCATTGAGCACCTCGCCCCAGGGTCGGGCCAGGCCGGTGTCGCGGGCCACCAGTCCGTCCAGAGCGTTCAGAGCCGTGCGCCCGATGGCAATCACCGGAATGACCAGCAGCACCCAGCGTGACCAGTGGCTGCCCCACAGTGCGATCCCTCCCAACACCGAGAGCACCAGCGCTCCGACCGTCAGATAATCCGGATGCACCCGACGGCGTACCAGTCCGGCCTCGATGCCGCCCAGTGCCTGCTGAAACCTGGGCTTGACCTGGTAAATACCCATGCGGCTACCCCTCCACCGATTCCAGAGTCGCGGATTCGCTCGGGCGAAGGGCCCGAACGGCTCGCTCGAGCTGCAGTGCGACATCGCCGTACGAGCTCGGGCCATTGACGCTCACCGGCCGGCCAAAGGTGACAGATACACGGCCTGGACGAGGCAGGGTGCGACCCTTCGGCAAGATGCTTTGCAATCCATCCAGATAGATCGGTACCACCGGTACCTCGAGCTCCACCGCGAGGAGGCCGACGCCCGCCTTGAATTCTCCGATTTCCCCGGTAATCGAACGTGTGCCCTCTGGGTACAACAGGATCGACCACCTCGTGTCAAGCAGCGCGGCGCAATGTTCCAGCGTGGGACGAACGGCAGTGGTACGTGAGAAAGGAAAGGCATTGAGCAGTAGCGCCACGGCGGATCCCAGCAGTGGACGCGCAAAGAAGTAGTCGGCCGCGGCCGCGACGGCAACCCGACGCCGAAGTCGGGTCGGCAGCGCACTCAGCAGCACCACGCTGTCCAGGTGACTGTTGTGATTGGCCACGAACAGCACCGGCCCTTCGACGGCGTCAAGGTGTTCAACTCCCATGATCGTGGTGGGCGTGAACCGCCTGAGGAGTGCAAACGTTGCCCCTTGCAAGATGGTACGGGTGGCTCGCGCCACTCGTCCTCGCGGCCAGGCCGGAAAGACGGAACGCTCCGCACCCTGGCCCGCTTCGACCATCTGCTCGAGTTCCCCCACTGTGGTCGTGGCGCCCGCCTTCGACTCATCCAGATACACCCCCGTTTCTGCTTCGATCACGGCGAGTAACTCCACGCGAGCGAGCGAATCGAGCCCGACATCTCCGAGAGTGTCGTCCGGTTCAGGAGTTGAAATGGAGCTCCCGGTCGCTTCCATGATGAGGCGCAGCACCCTGGAGACCTGCGGATCCAATTCGGAGGACGGCGAACGCGCGCTTGAACGTGTATCTGGGCGTTTTGTCACCCTCGCGCGTACGTCCTGACGCTTGATCTTCCAGGTGTGGGTCCGAGGGAAGTCCGGCTCCGGCCAGAGCGTGTAGCCGGAGATGTGCTGGTGAGGCGCCAGGTCAGCATTCGCCTGTCTGATGAGAGCGCCTGCGTCAGGCGGCGGCGAGGAACACAAAAGGACGGCATGGACCTCCTGGCCCTGGGGCCCCGGTAGTCCGACGACGACCGAATCTTCCACCCCGGGCAAGGCGGCCAGCACTCGCTCCACGTCTTCCGGGTAGACGTTCTGGCCATTGGCGAGAACGATGAGGTTCTTCTTTCTTCCCTTGAGGGAGAGCCGTCCAGCGTGATCGAGCGATCCCAAATCGCCGGTGCGATACCACCCGTCCGCGAAGCTCTCGGCGGTGGCCTCGGGATTGTTCCAGTAGCCCAGAGCAACATTTGGTCCGTGAACCAGCACCTCTCCGTCGGGTGCCAGTTGCAGCGTGACCCCGGGCACGGGTTTGCCGACGGAGTGAGGATCGGTATCCGAGAGGGAGGTGGCCGTGATCACCGGCGAGGTCTCGGTCGCCCCGTAGCCCTGCACGATTGGTATGCCCAGCAGATTCCAGCGCCGAACCAACTCCGGATCGATTGACGCGCCGCCCGACACGAAGAACTCCAACTCTCCGCCCAGCCTGCGGTGCACGTTTCGAAAGAGGAGCCGGCGAGCCGGTCGTGGTAGGTGAGCAGCCAACGCATTCAATCGTCGCCAGACGGCTTCCTTGCCAGATTTGCGCACCTGACGCTCAATCGCGTCCATGAAGAGCTGCAACGCCTGAGGCACGGCCAGCACCGTGGTAATGTGCTGTTCGGCAAAGGCCCTAAACAGAATGGACGATTGCCGGCTGGCCGGATAAAAGACGCTGGCGCCCCGATTCAACGGCAGCACCAGCCCGACCGTCTGCTCGAACATGTGGCTGAGCGGCAGGATCGATAACAGCCTGAAGTAGGGCAGATCGGGAATGACTTGCGTGACGCCCGCCGCGTTCGCGGTGATGTTACGGTGGGTCAGAACCACACCCTTGGGGGCGCCGGTCGTGCCGGACGTAAACATGATTTCCGCTGTATCGGAAGGCATGACTGTTTCATTCCACGGTTGCACCTCCGAAGGCAAGGCGGTCGCCATTTCTTCCAGCGTGCACGACGGTAGGTGAAGCTCCCAGGTATCCCGCGTGAGAGCGGACAGCAGGGCGAATATTGGCTCTGATTGCGTGACGACATTGCGTACAAAGTCGGGCGAGCTGCGAATGTCGAGTGGCACGCAGACCGCGCCCACGCGTTCGAGCCCAAAGAAGGCCGCAACCCACAGGGGGCTGTTCGGAGCCCAGATGACGACCCGGTCGCCCTGGCCGATGCCGTGGTCGTGCAGCCACCATGCGACTCTGGTGGTCTGCTCCCAGAGGTGGGAATACGTCCAAACCTCGGTTCGGTATCGAGGCTTGTAGAGCAATGCCGGGCGGGAGCTAAACCGAGAGGCCACACGTTCGAGAAACCGTCCGAGCGTTTCCTCCGAGGATTCCTCGTGCAGCGCGTGGTGTGCAGGCATAGTCCCCAGTGTATGGCCGGTTGCGGTGGAATGCATCCGTGCTTTCGCTGACGCGTTCAGGCGTCGCCCACCCGGTGCTCACGGTTGGCGATCCGCCACCAGAGGGGAAAGAAGAGTGCCAGGTAGATGATCCCGAGTGGCGCCGCGATGACTTCAAGCCGTCCTCTGAAAGCGCGATCCAGGGCGGCTGCCACAACGCTCACCAGGCCGAGTCGCAGCGCGCGGGCAGCGGTGAAGAAAATCAGTGCGCGATCGGCGGGGATTCCCCTGGTGGCGGCGACAGGTGCCCAGACCTTGAGACCGATGCCGCTCCATGGCTGTGCGAGGAGGGCACGCGTACCAGATTGCTCGATGCGGGCGTGGACTGCCTGGATCTGATCGGGGCGCACCAACGGTATCCTGCGCAAGGCGCGGAGCGCAGCTTCGGGGGCGAGAGAGGCCCATACGTGCCATGCAACACCCCCCAGGGCAGACCCTAGAATCGTAGCGAGGAGAGGAATAGAACGTCGCCGCCGTGCGATGGATACAGGAAGCAACAGGAAGTCAGGAATGATGGGCCAGACGGTCGATTCGGCTGTCGCCCACGCAAACATCATCGCCGTCCCACCTCGGCCGCCGGCCAGGTGCTCCCACTGGCGGAACAACCTACGCGATAGGGCGGCCAATGGCACGCTGGATTGCGGACCGACCTCGTCTGCCAAGAGTAGACCTCACTTCACCCGTGCACGTGCAACCAGACTAGCCGGCACAGACGCGCGCATGCGTCGTGTATTAGACCACGTGTGAGTGACAAAAGGAAGTAGCTGGTCGAGTTTCGCGCCCACGCCCGTTATTCGGGTACGGTCAGGTGCCCTTCTACGCGGTCTTTGATCTCGGCCACGCTCAGCGCGCTCCGGGCCCATTCAGTATCGTCCAGCACCTGCTGTTGGCGGAGACGACTGAGGACCATTTCGAGGGTCTGGCAGGCATCCAGCGCTTCGTACGCGTCGCGGTAGGTCTGCAGGCGGTCGAGGCCGGAAAAAGTCATGCGGTGTAGTTCCCTTCGGGATGAGTCGTCGCGCTTACTGACAATCTACCGAGAAGTCGCTGCTGTGGCTATGGGCTTTAGTCCCCCGATCGACGTTCACCAATGACCTCTGCGGTCGCGGCCCAACCTTGCCTGTCTGTGAAGAGAGTGACTACACTTACCATGAAACAGCGACCTCGGGGAGTGGCGCAGCCTGGTAGCGCACTTGCATGGGGTGCAAGGGGTCGCAGGTTCGAATCCTGTCTCCCCGACCATTTGTCCGAAAGCAGCACGTGAGCCTCTGTCTCTGACGGAGACTCACGTCTTGCTTTAGCCAGCTTCGAGCACCTGCGCGAGCAAGCGAATTCCTGCGGCGATCGTGTCTTCAGGCACGGCGGCGAAGCCCATCAGAAACGTGGCGTGCACCGGAGGATGCTCGTAGTAAGACGAGACCGGGCGCAGGGCTATCCCGGCTTGTGCCGCACGAAGGGCCGCGGCATCGGCTGACACGCTCAGGTCCAGCCTCACCAGGACATTCAAACCACCATGTCGTTCGCCTACCTGGACCCGGTCGCCAAATGCATCATCCAGCGCTTCGACCAGTGCATCTCGCCTGGAACGATAGAGCCGGCGCATGCGGCGAATATGTCGCTCGAAAGCTCCGGATCGCATGAAAGCGACGAGGGCCAGTTGCTCGAGCATGGGTGCTCCGCTGTCCCAGGTTGACTTGGCGGCGACGAACGGCTGCACCAGTCGGCGCGGCAGCACCAGGAAGCCGATTCGTAGTCCCGCGAGCACCGACTTCGAGAACGTGCCGGCGTATACCACAAGGTCAGCGCGATCGAGACCCTGCAGTGATTCGACCGGACGTCCCTCGTACCGGAATTCGCTGTCGTAGTCATCTTCCACAATCACACAGTCCGTTCGTCTGGCCTCGTCGAGCAAGGCGAGTCGACGCGAGAGCGAAAGCGTCGATCCCGTCGGGTCCTGATGGGAAGGCGTCACGTGAATCAGGCGAAATGGCCCACGGTCGACGACATGCTCCACCATAAGGCCGTCATGATCCACCGGAATCCGGGATACTTTCGAGCCTCGAGCCTCGAGGGCATGTCGCGCTGCAGGATAGCCGGGGTCCTCGACCGCCACACTTTCCCCTGCCTCGAGCAACAGTTCCGCCAGGAGGTTGAGGCCCTGCTGGGTGCCATTGACGATAACGATTTGATCGGGACTGCACTGGACCGCACGGTGCTTTGTGACGTGCTGGGCGATCGTTTCTCTCAAACTCGGATGACCGGCGGCCGGAGAGTAAAACAGCGCGTCTCGATCACTGTTCAGTGCATGATCGACGCCGGCTCGCCATGCGTCCCATGGAAACACGTCCTGAGCGACTCGATGGGGTCGGAAATCATAACCGAAGGTCTGAAGCGACACACCCTCAGGAAAGACGTGCCGCCCGGACTGGACTACCCGATTGCCCCAGGCCGAAAGCTGAAAATCCGGGTGCTGAGCGTCGAGTGGCCGGGACAGGTGGGCCGGTTGTGGCAGCGCGTCGTCGGGCAAGCTGGGAGCGACGAAGGTCCCTGAGCCATGCCTTCCTTCAATGTAACCCTCGGCCTGCAGCTGGTCGTAGGCATCGGCCACAGTTGATCGGGAAAGTGACAGCTGTTCCGCCAGTACCCGGGTAGCGGGAAGTCGCACGCCGGCGCGGAGGCTCCCATCCAATATCGCGCCGCGAAGTGACTCGTAGACCTGTCGGTGCAGCGCTGCCCCGGAGTTGGGATCGATGCCGAGCACAAGGTCCATCCCTCAGGAGCGCTCTGACACCATGTCGACGAAGTACCGGTGAAGACGCGCATCATCGGTGAGTTCGGGATGGAACGAGGCAACCAGGAGGTTGTCCTGTTGCGCTGCGACCGCCCGCCCGTCGGCCAAGGTTGCAAGCACCGTGACGTCATCTCCCACCTGAGTGATGAGAGGGGCCCGGATGAAGACGGCATGAAGCGGCTGGTCGCCCACCGAAGGCACGCGCAAGTCGGTCTCAAAGCTCTCACGCTGACTTCCAAAGGCGTTGCGTTGCACCGTGATGTTCATGCCGCCAATGGTGGGCTGATCGGTCGCCGCATCCTCGACGTGGTCCGCCAGGAGGATCATCCCGGCGCAGGTGCCGAAGATGGGAAATCCTGCTCGCACGCGTTCTTGCAGCGGTTCGAGCAGGTCGAAACGCCTCAAGAGTTTGCCGATTGTCGTGCTCTCTCCGCCGGGAATGATGATGCCATCCAGCCCGTGCAGCTGATCCGCTCGTTTGACGAGGGACGGATTGGCGCCTGACGCGGCCAGCATCGCTTCGTGTTCAGCCACGTCGCCCTGGAGCGCCAGGACGCCGATATTGGTCACTACCAGCCTCGGGCTGCCATGAGCTCGCGCTCGGGAATAGCGTTGATCTCGATGCCCCGCATTGCCTCACCCAGGCCGCGACTGGCGTTCGCCACGACCGTCGCATCTTCAAAATGGGTGGTCGCCTCGACGATGGCCTGTGCTCGCTTGGCAGGATTGTCGCTCTTGAAGACCCCTGAACCGACGAAAATACCGTCCGCGCCGAGCTGCATCATCAGGGCAGCATCCGCGGGCGTAGCGACGCCGCCGGCGCAAAAGTTCACCACGGGCAATCGTCCGTGCTCGTGCACGTACTGGACGAGTTCATACGGCGCCTGCAAATTCTTGGCTTCAGCCATGAGCTGTTCGTTCGACAGCGATTGGACGTGCCGGATTCCATCCACCAC
The DNA here is from genome assembly GCA_025449555.1 of Chloroflexota bacterium. Lineage (GTDB taxonomy): Bacteria > Chloroflexota > UBA5177 > UBA5177 > UBA5177 > JANWJD01. The sequence goes on from JANWJD010000050.1 coordinate 11,776, forward strand.
GGCCCGCATGTGTCGTACCGCTTCCACGATGTTTCCGGAGCCGGCTTCACCTTTGGTCCGCACCATGGCCGCGCCCTCGCCGATGCGACGCAGCGCCTCGCCCAGATCGCGGGCGCCGCACACATACGGCACGGTGAAGTCGTGTTTGTAGATGTGGTACTTGTCGTCCGCCGGGGTCAAAACCTCGCTCTCGTCGATGTAGTCGACCCCGAGCGCCTGGAGTACCTGCGCTTCGGCGAAGTGGCCGATCCGGCATTTGGCCATAACCGGAATGGTGACCGCGTGCTTGATATCCTCAATGAGAAGTGGGTCACTCATGCGGGCCACGCCTCCGGCGGCACGGATGTCCGACGGCACACGCTCGAGTGCCATGACGGCGACGGCACCGGCCTCTTCCGCGATCCGTGCGTGTTCGGCGGTGACGACATCCATGATGACGCCGCCCTTGAGCATCTGCGCCAGTCCCGCCTTGGCTTTCCAGGTCCCCGTTTCCATACCAGCCTCCTAGGGTTGAACAGCGCTGGCGGAACTTTACACCCGGGGCAAAGTGGACCAGCCTTCTGCCGGATTTTAGCATGATTGAGCATGCCACTTGCGCGATGTGAGTCGGAGCCACGGGTTGCAACAGTGTTTACTTTTGACGCCGTCGTAGCGTCGCCCCTCGTGGGCAACCCCCGATAGGCCGGCACTTCGCTGCCGCTACAGGCTTCACCCGCAGGCCGATGTCGGGTCTGTTTCGATTCGCGGTTACGTCGCTTCCGCGGTCGATACTATCCCTTCCCGGACTGCATAGAGAGCTGCCTGAGTACGAGAGGCGAGACCCAGCTTTCCCAGGATATTGCTGACGTGCGTACGGGCGGTGCGCTCGCTGATGCCGAGATGCCGGCCGATTTCTTTGTTGGTTTCCCCACGTGCCACCAGCACCAACACTTCGCGCTCGCGGTCGGTTAAGGGCTCCACTATTTCCTGAGCTTTGGGGGTGCGCAATGACTGCATGAGGCGCTTCGCCACCGCCGGATCGAGATGAACCTCGCCCCGATGCGCGGCTCGAATGGCAGCGGCGACTTCATCGGCCTCAGCATCTTTCAGAAGATAGCCGGCTGCGCCCGCTTGCAGCGCGGCCTGCACTTTCTCTTCCTCGATGAAGCTGGTCAACGCCACTATCTCTATCTGGGGCCACCGTTCCTTGATGGCGCTCGTGGCGGCTATGCCGTCCATGTGCGGCATCACCAGGTCCATCAGCACCACGTCAGGGAGTCGATCGTTGCTCTCCAGCGCGGTAATGCGTTCGATTGCCTGACGACCGTCGCTGGCCTCGCCCATCACCTCCATATCGTCGAGCATGGCCAGGTAGGCCTGCATGCCTCGTCGCACGACTCCGTGGTCGTCGACCAACAAGACCCGAATCGGACCGTTTTCTCCACCCTCGTCTTGCATTCCGTCCATACTCATCGGTTCTCCTCTGCTGCTCAACTCAGGCCGAGACTTCGGCGTCTTCTCTGCGCTCTGTGTGCCCCTTTAGAGCGTAATTCTGGAAAGGCCCGGAGGCGCGCACCGTCGTGCCATCTCCGGGCCGGCTCTCGATTTGCAACGTTCCCCCAACCTGAAGCATCCGATCCGACATCGTGTGAAGCCCCATATGCCCCGGTGAAATGGCGTCCACATCGAAACTCATGCCATCATCGATGATCTCGAGCACGATGTCGTGAGCTTCATCAAATGATAGGTTGATTGCGACGCGCGTCGCTGACGCATGCTTCACCACATTGTGGAGAGCCTCCTGGGCCAGCCGGTACAGCTGCTCCTCCACTTCGGCGTCGAGGCCCAGACGATCGTCTGGAGCGTGCACTTCGATCTGTAGGCCTTCACGTGCGCTCACCGCCGCGGTGTGCTTCAGAAGCGCCGCGGCCAGGCCCTCTTCACTCAACGCGCCGGGCCTGAGTTCGAAGATGAGCGCTCGCATCTCAGCCAGCGCACCCTGAGTCAGGTCATGCAACTGCGCAAGACTACGGCTGAGCTGCTCTTCCGGGCCATTTCCCTCGCGCGCCGCCGACAATTGCGCGGCGCGCGTGTGGAGCGTCATGGAGAAAAGCGCCTGGGTGACGGAGTCGTGCAGTTCGCGGGCCAGCCGGGCTCGCTCTTCCAGCGCTGCAACCTGGCGGGATTGCGCGTACAACCGGGCGTTTTCGACCGCCACGGCTACCTGGTCCGCGATGGTCGCGAGCAGACTGAGATCCGACTGAGCCATCGGCGACGCGGCGCTGGTGTAGCAGGTCAAGGCTCCGACCGGGCGTCCTTGAATCCGAAGTGGAACCGATGTGGCCGACTTCCAGTTGAGTGCATTGGCGCGCGAGCGCAGGATGGCGTGTGCGGACACATCGTCGGGCACCGGGCTATCGAGCGTGCGCCAGGAAATCTCACCGGTGCGAAGCGCCCGTTGAGACGCAAGTTCCTCACCCGAGGCGGCCACCTCATGCATGGTCCGAGTAATGTTTTCGGCATACGTGTCCGGTAGCCCATGACCTCCGTACAGGGCGGAAGAGCCTGCGCCGCCGGGCAACCAGATAGCCACGGCCTGGCACCCGACCAGCCTACACACGTGTTCGCCCAGCATATCGAGCGTTTCATGCACGGAGGGAGCAGCCGTCAAGAGGCGGGCGATTTCCGCCAGACCGGTCAGTTCCCGAACTCGTGCCTGCGCGGCATCGTACAGCCGTGCATTGAGCGCCACGCGTTCGTCAAGCGCAGTCATCATGGCGCCCAGCGATCGGGCAAGTGAGGCCACTTCGTCGTCTCCGGACACAGCCACGGCCGATTGAAGATCACCCAGCGGCGCGTTCCCGTGAGCGGCCGCGGCAACATCGGAGGCACTGGCTTCGAGCACGAGTAGCCTGCGAGTAAGGCGCTTGGCAATGCCGAGCGCCAGGAGCGTACCGATACTGACGACGATCGCGCCCAGGGCGATGAGGATGAATGAGAGCTGTTTGATGAGGTCGTACAGGGAACCAAGCGGGCTGACGACTTCGATGGCCCCTACCGGCTTGCCATCAGGCGCCGTCAGTGGTACCAGCCCGGACAGGCCCGTTACGTTTCTGAACCAACCGTTACCCACCTGGCCGATTGTAGGCACTCCCGACTTGATCCGCGCCAGAACAGAGTTCGGCTCAGTGGCTCCGGTATCTCCGAAACCGTACGCATCGGTCAATGTTGTACCAGTCTTCTGGCCCCCCGCAATCAGGTTGATCTGTGTGTTGAGCGCGCTTCCCAGGCGCGCCGCATATATGCTGTCGAGTTGGCGTCCTACCACGATCGCGCCAATGACTCGTCTACCTTTGAGCAGCGGGACGGTCCCGCGAAGTGCATTTCCTCCGGCGGGCTCCTGGTGAGGAAGATCTGACTCGAGGCCAAAGGCTTCGTTGTTGCTGAGTGCCCTGGTCACACTGTATCGGCTGCCGACGTTGTCACCGCTTTTGTCTTGATTCTCCATCCGCAGCAACATTCTGCCGTGCTGGTCGACTATGTCGATAATGTCAAAATTGAGTGACGCATAGAACGGAATGAGGTGCACCAGCAGTGCCTGTCGCTCTCTCTTCTGCACCTCGTCTTGGACCACCGGATCCGCGGCGATGAAACGTGCTGCCCCCAGGATTTCTGATTTTTGCGTCGACATGTAGGTCGAGACGCCGGAAAGCGTGTGTCGAAGGTTTTCACGCTCGTGATCTGTGAGCGCCTGGCGCAGGAAGATCACGGCGCCCGCGACACACGATGCGATACACAGCAGGACGATGCCACTGATCGCCGTGGACAGCTTCCATCGAAGCGATGACAACAATCGGGGGCGTGCCCTGGGAGCGTCCATCATTGCGTGCCGGATCGAACGATCGTTACACGCGTCCAGTCGGAGGCCAGCAGTTGCCCCCCGGCGAGAGAAAGCCCGTGTACATCCTTTCGAAGCAGAATGCCGGCATTCTGATTCACCAACGGGATGGTGGCGGCCTGTTGCATGGCAAGCCGCTCGGCTTGCTCGTAGAACTGAAAGCGCCGAGGGTCGGTCGGTGACATGACATCCGCCCTTGAGACCGTGCGGTCGAAGGTGGCATTGCTATACCCGCCGTTGTTATTGGGTGAGGCGGTAGTCAATTGCTGCGAGAGGAAGTTCTGTGGGTCGGGATAGTCGGCAGTCCAGTCAATGACGGCGATCTGATATGCGTGCCGCGAGAGCACGGAAAGGTACGGCTTGTGAGGATACGGAACGACCGCGACATTTACTCCCAGGTTCTGCTGCCACTGGCTTGCGAGTTCATGTGCCAGGCTGGCGTTCTGGGCGGATTCGTCCAGGGCAATCGTGAGGGGCGGCAAGCCACGGCCGCCCGGATATCCCGCTTGTGCCAGAAGCTCTTGGGCATGAAGCGGACTGTAGCTCGAAGCTGCAAGCGTGCGGTACTGTCTGATGCCCGGAGGTACCATGCCATCGGTGGGAGACGCAAAATGGTTGAAGACGTCATGTGCAATGGCTACTTTGTCCAGAGCCAGCGCAAACGCTTGCCTGATTCGAATGTCGTTGAACGGAGGCACGGTTTCATTAAGTGTGAGATAGAGGGTCTCCAATCGCGGCACGGCATGAAATTCCTTGCTGCCCCGCACGTCGGATAGGACTTCAGTGGGAAAATGCACGGAACCCATGGTATCCAGTCCACCCGCTCGATACTGTTTATAGGCGGTCAACGGCTCAGGAATCAGCGGCATGTCGATGCCCGTTATGTGTAGCTTTCCTCCCCAGTAGTGCGGGTTGGGAGCCAGCAAGACGGCGGTGCGATTGACCCACCGACTCACCATGAATGGCCCCGTGCCGAACGCAGTTTGCGACCAACCTCCGGGATTTCGAGCTATTGCCTGCGGTGGCACGATATAGCCCGCCGGAGTTGCAAGCTTTGCGAGAAACGAGCCGTCTGCTGCCTGCAATCGGATCCGAAGAGTCTGGGCATTGACTACCTGAACACCCGCGACTTCATTCGCGTGACCGGAGGTAACCTCGGACGCTCCCACGATGTTCTTGAGAATGAAGGCTCCCGACTGGTCGGCGAAGCGGTGGCTGAGGGTACGGTTCAGAGAATAGGCTACGTCGCCGGCGGTGAGGACGGTGCCATCTGCAAATCGAACGCCCGAGCGCAGGTGGAACGTGTAGGTACGTCCGTGGTCGGAGATATTCCAGGTCCGCGCGGTGTCAGGAAGTACTTGAAAATCCGGACCGAAACGTGTAAGGCCGCCATAGATAATTTGAGCGGCCTGGCGGGTATTGAGGTCGAAACCGGTTGCTGGATCGAGACTCGCAAGCTGCGAGGTGCCTTCATTCGCATAGCGAAGGACCGACAGCACCGGCGCATTGCTGTGTCTGGCGACACCCATCGCCACTCCCACGCCGCCGGCCGTCAAGGCGATCAGTAACATGAAACCCACCAGCGCGTGCGGTAGGTAGCGTCGCATGGCTACCGGCATGGAATCCTAACTTTCAATCCGACTATTTCCATGATTTATTCCCCTCGATCATTGTGACAAGGTTGCTGTTCGTCTGCCTGATGCGGATGTCTTGCACCCCCAGGGACAAATGGCCGGAAGGCGTACGTCATTTGACGTAGATCACGGCTCATTGGCAACCTTTCGTCCAACCCTCGCAACGGGTCTAAACACGGAAACTCACCGTGTACGATGAATCATGATTGCCGACGCGCGCGCAGCTTCATTTCAGGAACTTGTCCATCAGCGGCGATCTATCCGAAACTTTCGGGCCGAATCCGTGCCGCGCTCCCTCATCGAGGAGATTCTACGCACGGCTATGTGGGCTCCTTCCCCCCATAACGTGCAGCCCTGGCGCTTCACCGTCCTCGTACGCGATGCCGATAAGAGTCGCCTGGCCGAGGCGATGGCGGCTCGTCTGTACGACGATCTGCGAGCCGATGACAGTGCCCAAGATGTCATCGACCAACAGATCGAGCGTTCACGCTGGAGGTTGACCACTGCTCCGGTGCTACTTGTTTGCTCCCTGGTCCGAGATGGGCTGGTGGACTACGAAGACGAGCGGAGATCGCGCTTTGAGTGGGAAATGGCCGTGCAGAGTGTGGGCGCCGTATTGCAGACGGTGTTTCTGGCCGCTGCCGCACATGATCTAGGCACCTGCTGGATGGCCGCTCCTATGTACTGTCCGGCCGAGGTCAGATCAGCCGTCGCGCTTCCAGACGAGTATGCCCCGCAGGCGCTGATCCTCATGGGGTATCCCGCGTCGCCGGGTAAGATTCGCGAGCGCCGCCCGGTTCACGAGGTAGTAGAGTTCCGGTGATCACCGCACTCTGTGGCGGGGTGGGTGGTGCGAAACTCGTGCTCGGTTTGTATCGCACATTGCCCCCGCACGAGCTGAGCGTGATCGTGAATACCGCGGACGACCTGGATTACCTTGGTCTTCACGTGAGCCCGGACCTGGACACGGTGACGTATACACTGGCGGGCATGTCCCCGATCAAACAGGGCTGGGGAATCGAAGGGGATACCTACCAAGCGCTCGAGAACCTGCGGCGCTACGGTGCTCCGACCTGGTTCCAGGTCGGTGACCGAGATTTCGCGACCCATCTCTTTCGAACCGACCAACTGCGACACGGCGCAAATTTGACAGAGACTACGAAGCGCATCGCCGAATCTTCACAGGTTCGGGCCAGGATACTTCCCATGACCAATGACGGCGTCTCGACTCGCCTCCAGGTAGGCGACGAGTGGGTAGCATTTCAGGATTACTTCGTGCAGAGACGGCATCGCGATGCCGTCTCCGCTATTCGATATGACGGTATCGAAGAGGCGTCGTCGACACCAGAGGTGCTTGACGCGCTGCAGAACGCCGAGATCATTGTGTTGGTGAATTCGAACCCGGCGCTGAGTATTGTGCCGATACTGTCAACTCCCGGAATCAATGATCTCTTGATCGCGGTCTCAGCGGTGCGCGTGGCGGTTAGCCCCATCGTCGGCACGGATGCAGTGAGCGGCCCTGCGGGGCGGCTCATGAAATTGCTCGGTCACGAGAGCAGTGCGGCGGGAGTCGCGGCAGCCTACGCAGGCTGCATCGACGGAATCGTGATCGACGAAGTGGATGCGAATCAGGCCGACGAGATCGAGGCACTTGGGATTGCCGTGCATTGCACGAGAACCGTCATGAATACCCTCGAAGATCGCGATCGGCTGGCCACCGAGACCGTGTCCTTCGCGCGCAGTTTGCGATGATCGTAGCCGTCGTTCCCGTCAAGCGTCTGTCCGACGCCAAGAGCCGGCTTGCCACACTCCTGTCATCAGAGGAGCGTGCAACACTGGTGACTGGGTTACTCCGGAGGACAGTCGCACTTTTGAAAACGGTGGACGCGATCGAGCGGATCGGGGTGGCAACGGAGGAACGGGAATTGATCGATTCACTCAACCTGGTGGAATGGTTGCCGGATATGGGCGGGCTCAATCCCTCCCTCGCCCACGCTGCAGCATGGGCAACGCGTGTGGGGGCTCAATCGATGCTGGTGTTGCCGTGTGATCTTCCGCTCTTGCAGCGGAGCGATATCTGTGCCTTATTGGATTCGCGCCAGGCGAACCCCGGCGTGTCGATCGCGCCGACCCAGGATGGAGGCACTGGAGCGATCCTTCTCTCCCCGCCACAGGTGCTGGAGCCGGCATTTGGTCCCGACAGCTTCAGGCGCCACATCGAGGAGGCGCATGGAAAGGATCTAGCGGTTCGAACCGTGATCCGGCGAGGTTTCTCACACGACCTGGATACTTCGGAAGATCTGAAATATCTGGATGCCCAGGTTGGAGACTTTCGCTGCGTGACGCCATAAGAAAAGCCCGGCAAGCACAGATGTGTGCAATTGCCGGGCGGGGTTCCTTAAGCGGACGGCAGTCTCGAACGATATCAAAGTCGAGACATAGAGCACATACGAGTGGCGACTCTACTGGCCCGCCGTGGACGTTCTTAGACCTAGCCAGTCCAGCTCTTAGTTTTGCAGGGGTCGATCCAGTCGATGCCGTACATAGTCATGGCGCTACTCCTCGTGATGATTAACCGGTCCAGCTTTTGGTCTTGCAGGGGTCGATCCAGTCGATGCCGTACATGGTCATGGTTTTACTTCCTTCTGATGACTAACCAGTCCAACTCTTGGTTTTGCAGGGGTCGATCCAGTCGATACCGTACATGGTCATTGCGCTACTCCTCGTGATGACTAACCGGTCCAGCTTTTGGTCTTGCAGGGGTCGATCCAGTCGATGCCGTACATGGTCATGATGCAGCTCCTTTTGGTAGCTTTTGGGCGTACTTCGTTTTGATATGCGACAACTACTACGTCGTCAGAAAGTCACTTATTCTTGGAGTGATGGAATGAAGACTCGGAAGGCACCGCTGCATCGTTCCGCGACGCATCGGCAGATCCTGCACCGACGGGAATTCCCCGCCAATACAGGGAATTTCCTGCTTCGCACACGGCAAACAGGGGCGCATGCGTTCATCCCTCCCAGCCTCCATTTCCCAATTCCCCCAGGTCTCTGTGACCTCGTCCCACAATCTATAGGACTTTAGTCCTGCTGTCAATAGGGACTTTTGTCGTACCTTTTTTGAGATCAATGAGACAAAGAGTACTCATATTCCCTGCAGCCGTCTGCGACAATACCAAAGCACACCGGATTGAGATCGCGCTCTGAGCGGCGGGCGCGAGTATCGTCAGGGGGGAAGATGGGTGAGCAGGTCGATACCCTCGAACATTCGTCGACTTCGAACGGCACCCGGGAGCTCGGTCGCGACTTTAAGCTCTACATAACAGCTCAGGCAGTTTCGGTGGTGGGCGATCGAGTCGCCATCATCGCTTTGACGTTTCTTGTCATCAAACTGTCGCACTCATTCGCGCCCGCGCTGGCTGTGTACTTCGTGTGTCGCCTCTTACCGACCCTGATCGGTGGCTTGCTGGTCGGAGTGTTCGTCGACCGCTATAACCGGAAGCACTTGATGGTGGCATGTGACGTCGGGCGGGCTGTCCTTCTGGCGGCTGTGCCCTCCCTTGGTGCCCTCACCCTCTGGACGCTGTATCCGATCGTGGTGGTACTGTACTCGTTTACGATCGTTTTCGACACGGCGGCCCGAGCCGCTCTTCCGGATGTTGTTCCGGAGGAACGTATGATCGATGCCAATGCGATCATTCAGGGGATTGAAAACGGTGGAGATCTGGCGTACGTCGTGGGGGGAGCACTGATCTACCTGTTCAGCCTGCGGGCTCCTTTTTACGTCGACGCTGCGACGTTCCTCGTTTCAGCGCTCTGCGTGTTTGGCATGCGAGTGCCGTCGGTGGGAACGGTGAGGTTCAGAAGCTGGCGAGAGGTGCCGGAGCTGGTGCGCGGTGGATTCGCCCATCTCTGGAGGAATCCATTTCTCAAATGGAGCACGATTGTATTGGGCGTCGCCCCGGTGGCCGGCGGCGTGGCGTTCGTATTGACGCCGCTCTTCGCGCAGCACGCGCTCAGTCACGGCCATACGGGACCATTGGCCAGCGGCGCGTTTCGCTACAGCTTGTTGCAATCAGGGGAGGCGGTTGGTGCGTTACTGGGCACCCTCCTGGCTGGACGATTGGCCAATCGTATGCCCCGGGGGATGCTCTTCGGTCTAGGAGTAACCGGGATGGGACTGGCCGACGGCTCCCTCGGATTTGTGACGAATGTCTACCCGGCCATGGCAGCACTGCTCGTGGCGGGCTTCTTCAACAGCCTTTTCATCATTTGCGGTGTGACGTTGGTGCAATCGCTGACTCCCACCCAGGTACGAGGACGGGTGCTCGCCGCGCGATATACCGTGGTCAATACGGCGCTCGCGCTGGGAGCCGCACTGGGTGGCGTATTGCTGCTGGTGTTTTCGTACCGAAGCTTGTGGTTCGTGGAAGGGGCCGTGATCGTACTGAGCAGTCTCTTTGTCTGGCTCATTCCACAGGTTCGAGGTCAGCCGTGATGCCGCCTGCCTAGGCATGCACAGCTTGGTTGCCTAGCCGGCGTCCCAGGTCACGATACGCAGATCTGGCCCAGAGTTCTCGACCGGGACGTAGGTTCCCTGCTCGATCAGGAGCTGAATGAAGGTAGCGCTGACTCGGGGATCGAATTGCGTGCCCATCCCGTCCTTCAGGCGCGACACCGCATCGTCCACCGTCATGCCGCGACGATATGGCCGGTCGGCGGTCATCGAGTCGAACGAATCGACCACCGTAATGATGCGAGAACCGATGGGAATTTCCTCGCCCCGGAGACCGTTCGGATACCCGCGGCCGTCCCAGCGCTCATGGTGATGCCTGACGATGTCAATGCTGCCCTGAAACGCTGAGTAACTCGAGAGGATGTTGGCCCCGATCGACGGGTGATCTTGCATGATGTGCCGCTCTTCCGGCGTCAGCGCGCCGGGCTTGAGCAAGATATCGTTGCTGATGCCGATCTTACCCAGGTCATGGACCCGAGAGGCGAGTACTATTTCAGCCGTGTGCTCAGGAGTGAGACCGAGCGCGGCCGCGAGTTCCTTCGTCATTTCGGCAAGCCGTTGCGAGTGCTCGTAGGTACCCGTATCGCGATAGTCAATGCTCTCCGCCATCTTGAGCACTGCTTCAATGGTTTCTTTGCGGAGACGCGCCTCTGATTCAAACGACCGTAAACTCACGAACATTGGCACCACAATGAAGGCAGACAAGACGGGCCGGAACCGCCACATGACTGCGAACACGATTCCTACTACGATGAGCGAAACCTCCGGTAGGATCATGTCGCGGATCACGCTCACGAATATCGACACGATGCGCTCTTTGCTGGTGAGTGTGATCGCCGCCGAGACCACAGCGGTCTCTGCCAGATGGTAGGTCGCTCCCAGAGCGAACAGGGCGGGAAGTGCCAGCAGAGGGCGATAATCCTGGCCCCATAAGTAGTTATTGCCCGGTACCATATGAAACGCAATCAGCCCGGCGAGTGCGGCCAAAACCGCGCCTCCCGCGTTCACCACCGGTGCTCGCCAACTGCGACGCTGTCCCCGGACCATCAAGGCAACCTCGCTCGCCACTTTTGCCAGACCGATGAGGAGGAGAGCGTTCTCCATCGGCAACACCAGGATGGTGGCGATAACGCCGATACTCCCAAGATTCACGAGCGTTGAATCGCTTAAATATGCGCTTCGCTGGTTGCAGGCCCACGTGATCACCAGGAAAAGCAAGGTTGTGGTCAATATCTCGACGGAGTGAAGGCGCGCTTGTTCTACGAGCTGATAGCAGCAGTACGCCAGGACGCCGCCGGACGCAAGGCCGATGCCCGCAATGTACCCGTGTAACGCGTGCCGTCTCGTCACTCGGTTCCTCCCAGAGCCTTCGCAACAGTACAACAAGCTACGGTCATCAGCAATTCCTCTTAGGGTCTATGTTGTGTCGTTCTTTCGACCCATGGCGGAAAGAGCGTTGCACGTTACGCCCAACCTCGACGAAAATCTCGCACCCTCGATGGAGGAAAGGTGCCTTCCTCGAGCGAGGCAACGAGGCTCTGCAGAGTTGACCGGGCATGAGATGCCTGAGCCGGGGAGAGGTCGCCCCGTTCAACGAACCCGGCGTACTCATCCGCGTCGAGCACTTGATAGGAGCCGTCCGGTGCGATCCACAAATCCAACGCAAGGTCCACGAGCGGATCGATCGTGAGCGCACCGGTTTCATCCCACCGAACCGGCTCCAGGATGTCCACGTAATACCCGGTCCAACTGCCATCTGGTCGATAGAAGCGACCAATGTCGTACGGCTGTCCTTGAAACAGGAACCAGACGACGTCGTACCCATCCTCGATTACGAGCCGGCCTGCGTGGTCGAGCGGCTTCGATGGATGCGCAGCGTGCGACACGATCACGATTTCGGGGTCGGCATGGACGAGAGTAGCCTCAAAGGCGGTACACCGACCACCCGGGCGAACGTAGTCGAACACCACGGATTGAGCGCGTTCGGTCACGCGTAATGGGCCGTTATTTGCGGCCAAAGCCGGTGGCAATGATGGTTACGCGTACCTCATCTCCCAATCTGGGATGAATCACAGCGCCGAAAATGATGTTGCAGTCCGACGCTACTTTCGACGAAATCAACTCTGCTGCTGCGTTCACCTCATGAAGGGCAAGATCGGGTCCCCCGGTGATATTGAGGAGCACTCCGCGTGCACCGTCCATCGAGGAGTCAAGGAGCGGACTCGAAATGGCGCGTTCCGCCGCGAGGATCGCGCGGTTTTCACCGGCGCCGGTTCCCATGGCCATAATTGCCGACCCGGCGCGCTCCATCACACTACGCACGTCGGCGAAGTCCAGATTGATGAGACCCGGCGTCAAAATGAGGTCGGCAATGCCGTGGATCCCTTGATTTAAGGTCTCATCCGCCATCCGGAATGACTCATGAATGCCGGTGGTCACCGGAGCAATTTGCAGCAACCGGTCATTCGACACCACGATGACGGAGTCGAGCATTGGTCGCAATCGGTCGAGGCCGGCAGCGGCCAGATTGCGACGGCGTGTCCCCTCAAACGAGAACGGCAACGTGACGATCCCGACCGTGAGGGCTCCAACGTGCTGGGCTATCTCGGCAATGATGGGCGCGGCGCCGGTGCCGGTGCCTCCGCCGAGGCCGGCAGTCAGAAAGACCATGTCCGCACCCGCCATCGCCTCCGCCAGAGCATCGCCGGCGGTCTCGGCGGCGCGCTCCCCCAGGCGAGGATCGCCACCGGTACCAAGGCCGCGCGTCAGCCGGTCTCCGATCTGAACACGCTTTCGAGCGGACGAACGCTCGAGTGACTGCACATCGGTGTTCACTGCGATAAAGTCGATGCCCTGGACACCGGTCTCGATCATGCGGTCGATCGTGTTGTTCCCGGCTCCCCCGATGCCGATGACCTTGATTTCGCTGAAGCCTTTGGCGAGCGCCGCCGTGTCCGGCGAGAGAATCTGAGGAATGACGGGCCTGTCCCGTTTACCTGCCTCGATGCGGTTAGGATCGAATCCACCTCTAGACACGTGCAAGAACCTCCCGCGCCAGCGACGCGTACATCTCCACGGCGCGATGCGAGCCGTGCATCTCGATCAGCGGCATTCCAGCCGACGCGGCCTCCAGAATCTTCGAATTGGTTCCTACATGCGTTTCAAACACGAGGTCCCCCCAGTGTTCTCGCAGGTATGTGGCCACTGTTTGCTCCTCTCGCAGGCGCCGATCGAATTTGCTCAATACGATTCCCAGGATCCGAAGATGTGGATTGATGTACAGGATCTCATCGATGCTCTCCTGCAGCATCTGCAATCCCTGAAGAGAGAAATATCGCGCTTCGGTGGGGACAAGCACCAATTGAGCTGCGACCAGGGAATTAATGGTCAACAGCCCAAGCGAGGGAGGCGTATCTATGAAAATAAAATCGTAGAGGTTCGACACGGTGTCCAGCTGCTCGCGCAATCGGAACTCGCGACCCAGCTTGTTCATCAATGCTGCTTCAGCCGTGGCTAGAGCCACCGACGTCGGTATGAGATCGAGTCGCGCGTCATCGCGCTTATATATAGGAACGATCGGGAGGGCCACTTTCCGGTCAAGAATGGCGTCGGCTACGGTTGTCTCTCCGCGTTCGACCGTGCCAAAGCTGGAACTCAGGTTGCCCTGTGGATCCATATCGACGAGCAGAATCTTGTGCCCCAGGTTGTAAAGCGAGGCGCCAAGATTCGTCGTGGTGGCCGTTTTCCCGACCCCACCTTTTTGATTCGCTACCGAAATGATGCGTGCGCACATGTAAATACTTGGGGGGAGGCATCACTCGTGGTGGGCCGGTTCTCAGGTATTGTACGTGCATCTCGTGCGGATAACAAGGGAGGGTGCAAAGACTTCACGAGTTACGATGCGGTACCGACTATCCAAAGGAGATCCGCGTGGGGTTGTGGAGCCGAATCCGAACCGTGTTCGGCGCCAAAGTCAGTAAGGCGCTGGACCGCATGGAGGATCCAACAGAGACGTTGGATTACTCCTATAACAAACAATTGAGCTTGCTTACGGATGTGCGCCGCGGTCTGGCAGAGGTGGCGACGTCGAAACAGCGGCTGAAGATGCAGTCGGAGAAATTGCGATTGCAGAACGCAAATCTGCAAACTCAGGCACAGCGAGCCGTCGCCGCCGGGCGGGATGACCTGGCCAGATTAGCCTTGCAGCGCAGCCAGACGATCCAGCCACAGATCGAAAGCCTGAATACGCAGATTACTCAGCTTGACGATCAGCAGATGAAGCTGACGGACGCATCACAAAAGCTTCAGACACGTATCGACATGTTCCGAACGCAGAAAGAGTCGATCAAGGCGCAATACCAGGCCTCGAGTGCGCAAGTGAAAATCGGCGAGTCGTTCACCGGCATATCACGTGAGATGAATGATATCGGAATGGCGGTGGAACGTGCTCAGGACCGCATCGAACAGATGCAGGCGCGCTCCGGCGCGCTTGACGAACTCATCGATTCAGGCGCCCTCACCGACTACACAGCTCAATTGGGAGGCGGCGATGATATCGATCGTCAGTTACGGCTAGCCCGCGGCGACGACGACATTGAGGCGCAACTCGCAGCTCTCAAGGCGCAATTGCCCGGCCACGGGCAGCCCCAGCTCGAACCACCGGACACTCCGAGCCGTCGACCAGACTCCTAACCCTCGGCGGCCTCGACGCGCAGGGAGTGACGTCTGAACGCGGATATGGCATAGCCCGCAAAACAGCACACCAACCCGAGGGCCCCTGATATGTCCGCCACATTGGTGAGCCATCCGCCGATCGGAATCCAATCCGTGGCGTAGCCGTTGAGCAACAGTTGTCCTCCGTTGCCGAGCAGCCCGCCAAACATCAGCCCTGCTCCGATGGCGAGCAGTCGCGAATGCCACAATCCGAGGATCCACAGGAAACATCCGACGAGGATGAAGATCAACGGTGGAGTGTGCGCCTGATTATGAACGACTGTGGTGTGTGGTGCCGACTTGGTGGCGATGTCGGCCACGAAAGCCGCGAGACCCGTGGAGGCCCACAGGGCGAAGCGTATAAAGAAGTCCATACTCGACTGTCCGTACTGCGAATCGAGGCGTAACCAGTGGGACGCAATCTTCTCTTCCATAGTACGGTACGGTGAGGGAGCGAAAATACCCGCCGGCCGTGCATGGCAAATTGCAGGTGACCGCGTCTGACGTTTCGTTCGCCGGCCGGAGGGTGTGCCCTAGCTCGCCGCCGAGAACTGCGTCGAGTCCGAAGTAGTTCGGCATTGACCGACGTCATCGGAGATACAGACGGCGTTGCCTCCTCTGGCTTTGACGCGATACATCGCCCCATCGGCCCGGCTCACCACCTCACTGCCGCGATCCTCCGGCTGGAGTGCTGCGACCCCGACACTCA
>JANWJD010000051.1 GCA_025449555.1 Chloroflexota bacterium
CGTTCGCATTAACGCCTAGACCCGACATGCCGACCGGCTTCCTTCCGAGGACGACGTCGCCCTGTTCCGGATCGCGCCGGAGGCGCGCACCAATAGCGGCACATATGCACAAGCGACCCGGGTGAACGTGCCTCTGAGCTTCCCGGGGACTGTCGCGCGACTGGTGGTGAGAGACAATGGGGACGGATTCGATCCCGAGCGGATTTCCGGCCCTACCCGCAAGGGCCGGTTGGGGTTGTACGGCATGCGAGAACGTGCCGCGCTGCTGGGCGGCACCATCTCGGTGCACAGCGCGCCGGGCAAAGGAACTGAAGTGCGAGTGGAACTACCCTTCTCCCACAACGGAGAACTGAGAGAAGGACGGCCATGACGATTCGCGTCCTGTTGGTTGACGATCACGCGATCGTGCGCGAAGGTCTACGCCTGGTCCTGGCGGCGGAACCGGACATCGACGTCATCGCCGAGGCCGGTGATGGACGCGAAGCACTCGACCTGGTGGAGCGTCTCAATCCGGAGGTCGTGGTGATGGATATCGCCATGCCGAACCTCAACGGGCTCGAAGCCACCACCCAGATCCGGCGACGCTTCCCACAGATCCACGTGGTGATTCTCACCATGCATGAGAACGAGCTGTACTTCAACCAGATCCTCAAAGCCGGCGCGACCGGCTGTGTCCTGAAGCGGTCCATGGGGAGGGAGCTCGTTACGGCGATTCAGGCCGCGGCGCGTGGCGAGAACTACTTTTCGCCGACAGTTGCGACCAAGGTCTTCCAGCACTATCAACAACTGCTCCACCAGCCGGAATCGAAATCCGGAGAGACTTTGACCGAGCGGGAGCGGGAGATTTTGCAAC
Organism: Chloroflexota bacterium; assembly: GCA_025449555.1. GTDB lineage: Bacteria > Chloroflexota > UBA5177 > UBA5177 > UBA5177 > JANWJD01. The sequence continues at coordinate 854 of JANWJD010000051.1, forward strand.
TGATCGCGGAAGGCAACACCAATCGTGAGATCGCCGAGATGTTGACGCTATCCATCAAGACGGTGCAGGCTCACCGATCGAACTTGATGGACAAGCTGGGCGCTCACGACCGTACCGACCTGGTCAAATATGCCATCCGCGTCGGCATGATCAGCGCAGAGGAGTAGCGGCAGCCGCAAGGCCGACCGTGTCCCGCCACGTCCACCGGTTAGTGCCCTAAACCGACGTCACCTGCAGGTCGATATCACCGGAGAGGGGGACGATGAGCCATGCCTTCTGCCACCCTGCTCCGGGCCGGATCTGGTCGTAGGTCCATTCTCCCACCGACACGGACCGTCCATTGAGAACAGCCGCGTGAATCTTCCGACCGTCTTCGAGCGGAACACCAAGGGCGACAGTATAGCCGTCACTTTCGCCGGTGAAGGGATGGAGCTGGAGCCGATGACCGGAAGGCTGGTTCGGCTCGTAACAGAGATCGAAGCGCAGATCATTTACCCGTCGACGCAGCCGTAGATACGGCCATTCAGCCGGTATCCAGGGTGCCACCCTGATGGTTTTCGCAGCGGCATCGACCGTGATGCCGGCAAAACGATGCACGCTCTCGATCAGCGCCGCCATGCTCCATGCCTGGAAGTCCGCGCCAAGTTGACCGTGCTCATCGTAGAGCTCGCTCAGCCCACCCATGCCGGCGTCGTGGAGCACGCCATCAACCAGGCTGTAGGTATAAGGGCGATAGGCGTGGTTGACATCCCCATGCAACAGCTCGCCGTTGACGAGCGCGGCATTGAACCACTGCCACTCGATCCCCCGGTGATAGTTGTAAATGCCAAAGCTCGCCATGTTCTTCTCATGGTGACTGCGCGGGTCATCCAGAAATGCCGGTGGAAAGACCGCCGGCCAGTCGCGTGGCGCCAGACTGCGCACGCCCCGTCTACCCGCCAGTTGATCCCGGGCCAGCAATACCATCCCACGTTCGAGCTCGGACGGTAGAGGATATTCTAGATCGAAGGCGAGGTATCCATTCGGCGTGAGGATGCGACGCGGCCTCCAGTCGTAGTCGAGGCTATCGTAGAGATAGTCGTCGGCATAGAACTGCTCGAACGTGGTCCGGCCTTGCTGCAAGGTCTCCCGCATCTCGCCGGCCACGGTTGGGTCATCGATCAAGGTCGAGAATTCGGCCAGCACCGTCAGCCACAGCAACTCGATCTCGACCGGATAGCCGTCACGGGGTGTGAAGGGTGTATCCTCCCACGTCTCCCAGAGGTAGTTCGGGTCGACGATGCCGCCCGACGGCAACAGGCCACATTGTACAAAGGGCAGACTGGCCCGAAAGAAGTGTTGCACTATCGAGAGTTTTTGCTGCAACAGGCTGGTATCGCCACTCTGACGGGTGTATTCGAACAGCCGGTGCAGCGCCCAGAGGGTGCCGTCGCTCGAGTAGTACACCAGCGACTCCCCAGCCCGGATGATCTGGGGCAGGCGGCCGGTACGCTCGTCCTGGAACTGCCAGGTGCTGTCGAGGATGGCGCGCACCGTCTCAAAATCATTGGTTTCCAGTAGGGCCCGCAGCGAAATGTTCTCGTCCCGCTTCCAGGCATCCATGAAGTACTTGTTGCCGGCGAAGATGGCGTTGAAATGTTGCAGCTCCTCGCCCGACGCGTGTACCACCGCGTCGCGTGCCACCAGGCAATCGTTGAAGCGCGTGATTGCATGCGCATAGGCATCGTCGACCTGCTGGACGCCGGTCTCCACCACTCCCTCGGTCAGCTCATGCGCGATGATCGCCCGCTTCTCGACTCGCATTGACGCGAGCCCAGACCTCACCTGCGCGAGGCCAGTGCGCGCGGCGTCTTCGGTCGTGCCAAAGGCGCAGACCAATGTCATCGGACCACGCGCCCGGAAACGAGCCGGCGAATACACCTGAGTACTGTACCGGTTCCAGATCGGCGCTTCATCCGAAACCTCGTGACCGGTTTCGATGTAGACACTCTCGATCGCTTTCTCGCGTGCCTCGTCCTTCAGGTAGGTCTTATGGATCAAGCGTTCACCCTCGGGAATCAACTCCACTGTGCTGGGCAATATCGTTCCGATCGCTCCGTAGAAGTCCATGACTTCCTTCAGTGGCCCCGCGTCGGTCACACGGTTGTGAACCAGCAGGCAGTCTCCGTGTTGCTCCGCGCCATACGACGAGAATTCATGGTTGAACGCCTGGTAATACCGCATTTCGAATTCGGGCCTGACCTCGAACGCGAGATCGCCCTCCAGAGATAGGACCACCGCCTGTACGCCATTGGGCACGAAATAGCACTCTCGCACTTCCTGTTCTGCGGCGCGAAACACGCGGATTGCCTCGTCGAGTCGCATGACGAACCCGGTCTGGCAGGTCCGATCGAGCGAGATTGGCGCACCGTCGACCTCGACCCAGATTACGAACCCCTCCAGGAACGATTGTCCGAAGCCGCTCGCACCGTACCACTTACTACCATGCAACGTGGCATCTCGATGTTGGGTCGACGCGGGCAGATACAGGGTGAAGCCGGCGCGATTGCCGAGGAGGAAGGAGCGGTCTTGCAGGTGCTCTGCCGAGAGCACGAGGTCGTATCTGCTCAGGTCGTGCCGCACGTCATCGGCGGTCATCGGATAACAGAGCCAGGGCGCGGTGTCCTGGCGAGCTCTCGGCTCACGATCGACTGCTCTTCGAAGCGTCCGGCAGATTCTCCTCGCCATGGCTGCATTCGGCTCCTCCTGAGTTCGGCTGGGTATTGCATACTGCAAGCCCCGTTCCGTCGCTGCGTAGGGTCGTGCTCATTGAGTGCGGTCGAAGCTAGAAGCCGGACGGGGTTCCACGCTGCGCCCTGGCCCAGTAGTCGAGCAGCATCTCCGCCACCAGCATACGAGCCGCTTCCTCCGGGATCTCGCGCGACACGACATAGGCCAGATCGTGGGCGTCTCGCTGCGTCAGGTCTACGATCTCACGCTGGAGGACGTGAATGCGATCGAGCAAAGCCTCGTGATATTCGTCCGTCGCCATACCTCATTATAGAACTGGTGTGCTAGTAATTCTCCATCGTGGATTCTCTGCTGGTGTCCGTGCGGGAGACGGTCAATCCATCCGGAGGACACGGCCGAGACGCATTGGCCTTTGCGGTGGTAGATGCACGAGACTATTGGAATGGTGTAGGTTACCGTTTCCACCGCAACCCGATCCTCATGTGCCTGACCGCAAGGAGCAGCCATCAAGCGGATTTGCGGAACCCGCAGACCTATGACGCAAACACTACGGTGGACTCCGAGTGGCTGACGGTTCGTGGAGGGTTCGGGGCTCGTACTTCGAATCCTGCAACTGCGACCCAATCTGTCCTTGCCGCTCTGTTGGCAACACACCCGGCGGGAGGTCAACGCATGGTGTCTGCTTCGGCACGCTTTCCTGGCAGATCAAAGAAGGCTATGTCGGTGAGCTGAATCTCTCGGGACTCGCGGTGGTGATGAGCCTGTGGTACACCGACGCCCAACAGCCAAGCTCTCCGTGGGATGTCGTGCTCTACGTCGATCAGCGGGCGAGCGACGCCCAGCACGAAGCGCTCACTAACATCTTCCTGGGCCGGATGGGAGGCACGCCGTTGCACAATTTTGCCGGCGCCATCGGTGAAGTGCACAGAGTGCGTTCCGCACGCATCGAGCTCGAACACCCGCCGCGTAAACCACGCATCGGGGTAGATGGGTATGTGAGAGTGCTCGCGGCACAAACCGTTGGCGGAGATGAGCCGGTCATGTGTGGGATCCCGGGCCTCGATCACCCGGGCACGGAATATCACACGGCGATCTTGCAGTCCCAGGACGACCCACCGCTCAGGTGGCACGTGGACGACGCCTGCGGGTTTGCAACAGACTTCACCTACAGCGACTAGAAGATGCTGGCCGCCAATGCGACGATTGGCCCTGGCTATAATGGCCGAGATTGGACGTGGAGGAAGCGATGCTCGCGGAGCTGGACGTAGTCATCTTTCTGAAGACGCACGAAGATCTGGAACGCACCGCGGCAATGGTCTTCGGTGCCTTACGGACGCCGTATGAAGCGTCCACCATGGAAGACGCTTCCGGCGTCGCTTTCTATGAGGCCAATGGGCTCGGCTTCCATGCCGCGCTCTTCGCCAATGCGGGCGAGTTGCTGGATCCAGAGTTTGAACCGTATGCCCTCGGACTGGAAATTACATCCCATTTCTGGTGCGCCGATATGGATACGCTTGAGATCGAAGGCCCGCTCAGCGAGTACTTTGCGCGCTTGCTTGCGTTCGAACTCAATGTCGAAACCGCGACCGAAATCTTGCTCGAGTCCATGGAGGACTCCGAAATCTTCGAGATTCGTGCCTTTAAGCGAAATCCCCAGTACCGCCTCGATCAATCTCCCACTACACCCAAAGTGTTCGTCGTCGAGACTCGCCAGGTTGAGGAGACCTTTGATGACGAGGACGGGGAAGAAGTCGACGCCAAGGAGTATGAGGAAGAGCCGTAATTGATTCCCTACTCCGATCCGAGCGCGCCGGGTCGCGTCTTTCCATACGTCAATATCGGTCTCATCGTCGTCAATTTTCTCGTATTTTTTTACGAGCTCTCACTTGGGGCCACCGGCAGCAGTTCGCTCAATACTTTCTTTTATCACTACTCGCTCATTCCCTGTGAGTACACCAGAACCTGCTCCGTGGTGCCGGGCACGCCGAACCCCCTGCCCGTTACCCTGTTGACGTCCATGTTTTTGCATGCCGGTTGGCTGCATATCCTGGGCAACATGATCTATCTCTGGGTTTTTGGTGACAATGTGGAAAACTCCATGGGTCACCTGCGTTACCTCGTCTTTTATCTGCTGTGCGGTCTGGGCGCCAACGCGCTTGAAATTGCTACCAATGTCAACGGTACCGCTCCTGGCCTCGGCGCCAGTGGCGCGATCGCGGGAGTTCTGGCGGCCTACTTGGTGCTGTATCCCACGAGCCGCATAGGGACGCTGATTCCCATCGCCATTATCTTCATCCCGGTGCGCCTGCCTGCCTGGGTTCTGATCGGTTTTTGGTTCGCCTTGCAACTCCTTGACGGGATCGTGTCACTGTCAAACACCGCGTCGGGTGGAGTTGCCTACTGGGCGCATGTCGGCGGATTTATTACCGGGGCGATCCTCGTTTGGTTGTTCCGCCGGCCGGATCGGGTGGGACAGTTGCAGGCGTTCCACGCCGGCGGACCGTACGGGAGCTGACTGTACAGTTGCGTTTCTCAGCCGTTGGTCGACCTGGAACGCGATAGTGCTGAACTCATGACACGTCCGTCGCCGATAGCAATGTCTTCCCAACAGAACGACACCCTGGTCGACGGCATGATCATCCGAACCGAGTCGGGATTCCACCAGGTTTTGGTCGGCGATCGAGTGGTTATTTGTCGCGCTCTCAAACGGCTGCTGCGCGGTGAACGAACGGCTACCACCGCCGTCGTGATCGGCGACCATGTCCGGGTCCAACTTCGGGCTGACGGGACCGGTGTGATTCAGGAGGTGCTTCCGCGAGCGAACGAATTGGTGCGTGGCATGGCAGGCGGAGGTCGCTTCCTGGATGTCATCGCGGCCAACCTCGATTTGCTGGTGGCTGTTCACTCCCTGAAGGAGCCCGAGATCAATCTGGGCAGATTGGATCGGTTTGTCCTGATTGCCGAGGCGGCGGAGATTCCGGCCCTGGTGGTGCTGAACAAGATAGACCTCGCGACGGATGATGAGGCCACGGATGCGGCAGCGCCGTATCTCGCTGCCGGGTATCAGGTCATCGTCACTTCCGCCACGCAACGTCAAGGCGTCGACGAGCTACGGGCCGCCCTGACCGGCAAGATAAGCGTCATGGTTGGTCCGTCGGGTGTCGGCAAGTCAACGCTGTTGAACGATGTGCAACCAGGATTGGCGCTGCGCACGGCTGAGATCAGTGCGTCGACCGGCAAGGGGCGCCACACTACAACCACCGCCGAAATGCTTCGTCTCTCGACCGGCGGCTGGATGGCGGACACGCCCGGCTTACGGGAGCTGGCGATCCGCGAGGTAGAGCTGGAGGATCTAGGCTGGCTGTACCCAGAATTTCGCGCGCTTGCGCCTCTATGTCGCTTCTCCGATTGTTCGCATCGAGATGAAGCCGGCTGTGCCGTGCGAGCCGCCGTGGAGGCCGGTACAATTGCGCCGTCGCGATACCGAAGTTACACCCGCGTCTATGACGAGATACGTGAAAGGGTACGGTACTAGGACTCCTGGTCCGGTCCGGGTAGCCGTTCGTCGGCCGGCGACGGGAGATTCTTGCCGACGTCATCGGAGATACAGACGGCGTTGCCTCCTCTGGCTTTGACGCGATACATCGCCCCATCGGCCCGGCTCACCACCTCACTGCCGCGATCCTCCGGCTGGAGTGCTGCGACCCCGACACTCA
>JANWJD010000052.1 GCA_025449555.1 Chloroflexota bacterium
CTGATGGTGTCGACACTGAACCCGGATCCGGCCCGCTCGGCCAGCTCCTGCTGAGTCCAGCCTAGATACTCTCGGTGGCGGCGGAGCAGGCTCCCGAGCGTCAGAAGCGCGTCCTGCTCCATCCCTCCCCACTTCCTAGGCCGCCATGCGTACCAGTCGAGGTAATGGTAGCCTGGTCGTCCGGCACTGTCAAACCGAAGGCCGGAGCAGATTCCGGGTCATTTTCCGGGTTTTCCGTGGACGTCCGTGCTTTGGTAGCGCAGACTGGCCCCAGACACTGGCATGCCCTCCTGCCGAGACGCGGCTCAGGCGAGCTGGACGCACCGGGAGAGAAAAGGCTGCCACTCAGTCAGCAAGGAGTCACCCACAAGAACGCTTCGGAAAGGGCTGGGCGCCGGCGCATCCGGCGCTCATAGGGAGAAGGAAAGCAGACATGAAACGCAGTAGGTCGAACCCGCTTGCCCAGATGGTTGCCGTGGGCGTGCGTGTGACAGGGAGAAGAACAATGAAACCGCGGAATGTGGCACGAGAACGTGGCCGGCACGGGCGCACGAAATGGCTGTCGATCGCGGTTATTGCGGTGCTCGTCGTGGCATTCAGCCTCAATCCCGCCACTCCGACGCCGGCTCGAGCCGATTGCATTGGAGTTATTTGTCCCGGCGGAGGCCCCGGCACAGTCCCTCCCGCCATTTTGCTAAACCCAGACCAGATTACGGGCAACGGCCAGTTTGCCGGTAACATCTACAACGCGACTCCCGCGCAGGTCAAGTCGCTCGACAATCTCCAGGCTCAGGCTATTCAGAACATGCTGAGCGAGCACGGTCTGCCGTCGAGCGACTACACGGCGGCAGAGACGTGGGGACGCGACGATGCCCTGGCCGACCTCTGGGGGCTGATCCTGCAGGCCATGCAGCTCCCCGCGTCGTGTAGCAGCGGCCAGATGCCGGGGAAGGATTGCCGTAACGCCGATCAGCAGAACGCCGTCGATTGGTTGACCACTGCCTACAAGAGCGACGCGATACAGGCAGCCAAGGACTCCGGGCTGGAGTACGTCAAATGGGCCGGGCTCAATCAGAGCACGTACAACGCCGACGTGACGAAGTACGAGAACGACCTGGGAACGAACCAAGACACGTCGACGGACACCTCGAACCTGCAGAACTTCCTGTTCCAGGGATTCTCCCCCGGCGCCGTCAACTACACCGACGCCGTCAACACGTGCCCCTCCACCGGACTGTGTACGACCTACGGCGGTAAAAACTACACGGAAGGGTTCTGCGTCTATCACCCCCCCTCGCCCTTCCAGTCCGACTACAGCGATCAAAACAACATCCTCTGCACCACCCCCTGCCCGTTCGGCACCAATTGCATACCCCTCGGACCGACCTACGACCAGCTGGTGAAGTACGGAGCGGCAGACGTCAATAATCAGCTCTTCGACAATCCCTCCTTCGCGCAGGAGTCCAACAACGTCGCCATCGGCGTGGGCATCGGCATTGGCACCGCCGCCGCGATCACCACGCTCTCGCTGGTCGGCGCGGCGATACCGGTCGGTGTAACCCTCACGGTCGGTGGAGTCGCCATTGCGAGCGCGGGTGTGTTCCCCTTCGCGGCAGCGATCGGCGCGGTCGGTGTCATCGCCGCGTCTTTTGCCGCCCTCGCATTGATCGCCGTCGCCGGTGCCATTGCCATCGGCTTCTACTCGGTCGCGCTCTTCAACGCCAGAGACGTGCCCGGACAACTGGTCAATTTACTGACGTCCGCCGAATCCACGACCCCTGATCTGCGCGCGAATCTGGGCGATTCGAGCGAACTACAGGGCCTCTACTCGCTCTTCATCGGCGCGTCCTTGCCGTCCGCCGTCTCTCCCCCCTGCAACGGGTCCACCGGTTCAACGTGCCTAACCGAGCCGGCGATCCCGGGCGTCTCGACTCAGACTGATCCCTTGTTCGAGGACCAGATAAACACCGGAACCGCGAGCGCGCCCATCCTTGGACCCACGGTCCAATCGAACACGATTAGCTGGACGAACAAGCAGGCGAATCTCACCACTGGTGCCCAGGATACGTTGCATTCGACGGGCAGGCTAAGCGGCAATTGGTTCGTCGACACGGTGAACGACACCACCGCCGGGACGACCAGCACCGTGCAGACGCTGCGCATCCACTACTCCGATTGGAATGGCAACGGTCAGACTGCGGAGCTGTACAACTTCCCGAGTGTTGGCTACCAGTTCGTCGGTGTGGCGGACCAGAGCCCGTCGGGTACGGCGGTCAATGCTTCGACCTGCCTCTCTAACACCACGTGCTCACACAGCTCGACTATCGACTATGTTGGGACCGACGGTAAGGACCATCGGGCCTCGGTCTTCTCGCCGTTGCCGGCGGTTGGGCAACCAAGGCTCGGGAATTGCCCTTCCCAGGGATGTCCAGTGCCGTCGGAGGGATCACCCACGTCACTCACTGCATCCGCATCTTCGCCACTGGGCAAATCACTCTCGTACACCTGGACGATTCTGGACAAGCCCCTGAATCCGCCCATCCAGATTTGCTTTAACGGCCAACTCCAGGTAGTTCCTTGCCCTCCTCCGACCGTGACGAAAACCGGCACGGTCGCAACCGGCGGCAGCACGCTGTCCTATTCGTTCCCCACGAGCGGAAGTTTTGCGGTCACCGTCACTGCGACCGACTCGGACGGACGCTCAGCCTCATCCACCGGCACCTTCGACGTCCAGGATGTCGCTCCTCAGCTGTCAATCTATCCGGCGTGCGATCCCCTGCTCATTTGTCTCCATTCAAACCTGTTTACATGGCCACCGGGCAGCCTGGCGACCCTGGGCGGCGACGTCATTCATGCGGGAAGCGAGGATGTGGAATCGCTCGACATCAATTGGGGCGACAATAGCGCGCACGACACCGTCTCCAATCAGGGCTCGTGCGCACAGTTCCAGATCGGGTGCGATCTACATCTCAGCTTCTTCAGCGCGAACCAGTCCACTGGCTCCGACGGCATCCACCTGTCGTTTGCCGGAACGCATACCTACACCAATCCCGGCAAGTACAGCGTCACGCTGACAGTGACGGATCAGTCAGGCGCAAAGAAGATCACGACGGAAACCGAGACCGTGTTGTATCCAACCCAGACAAGCCTGTCCTCGCAGACCAACCCCTCCGTCTACGGGCAGTCGGTGACTTTCACCGCTGGGGTCAGCAGCAGCGGGACGGGCACCCCCGGCGGCACGGTCGAGTTCATAGATGGTACCGGCGACATCACCGGATGCAGTGCCCGGCCTGTGGACACGACTACCGAGACGGCCATCTGCACTACCTCTGCCCTGAGCGTCGCAACCCACGGCGTCACCGCCGTTTACAGTGGGGACAGCACCTTCAACACCAGCCCGTCTTCGACCCTCAGCCAAACGGTGAGTCAGGCCGGCACCAACACGCACCTCACCACGTCTCTGAGTCCCTCGGTCTGGGGTCAGCCGGTTACATTTACTGCTGCAGTCTCGGTCAAGAGCCCGGGAGCGGGCAACCCGAGCGGAACCGTGGAGTTCAAAGACGGCGCCGCCGACATCAACGGATGCGGCTCGCAACCGGTAGATACGACCACTGAAGAAGCGACTTGCACCACATCAGCCTTGAGCGTCGCTGGGCACAGCGTGACCGCCTGGTATAGCGGAGACACCAATTTCGTCTCCAGCAGTGCGACTGCGCTCACCCAAACGGTCAACAAGGACGGCACCAGCTCTGGGCTCAATCTGGTAAACAGCATCATCACGGCCGGCCACGCAGCGAGCTTCAATGCGACTGTTTCGGCGAATTCCCCAGGTGCGGGCACACCGTCGGGCACTGTCACTTTCAAGGACGGGTCAACCACGCTCGGTACAGGGTCGTTGACGTCGCCCCCCGCAAGTTTCAACACGAGCAGCCTGAGCGTAGGAGCCCACTCGATCACTGCCGCCTACGGCGGCGACGGCAACTTCCTGACCAGCACCAGCTCGGCGATTATTCAGTACGTCGACACCAATTTGAGCGGTTACCCCAAGCTGCCAAGCGGGGCCTACAACCTGAGCAATGCCAACTTGAAAGGCGGATACTTCGTCGGAATGTCGCTCCTGGGTGCCAGTTTGACCGGCTCTAATCTGACCGGTGCCGTCTTTTTGGGAGCCAATCTCACGGGCGCCAGTTTGAGCAACAGCAACTTGAAGGCTGCGAACTTCACGAATGCGAACATGACCAACGCCAACCTGAGCAACAGCAACTCAAAGGCTGCGAACTTCACCGGCGCCAACCTCACCGGCGCCAACTTCGCCGGCAGCAACCTGAAAGGAGCGACGGGTCTGAAGACGGCAACCATCACCGGCGTCATCTGGAGCAAGACCACCTGTCCAGACGCGACCCTGAGCAACAACGACGGCGGAACCTGCGCAGGTCACCTGTAACCGAACCGCGCACGGATAGAAAGCCACCGGCATCCGACGATGCCGGTGGCAACCTCGAGCAGAGTGTTCGCGGACGGCGGCGAACCCGTAAGAGCTGTTAAACTAAGCCAGACTTAGTTCAACGGAGCTACCTATGCGTCAGGTGAACATGCACGAAGCGAAAACGCATCTCTCGAAGCTCGTCGAGGAAGCAGCGCGGGGGGACGAAATCATCATTGCCAAAGCTGGCAAGCCGGTGGCGCGGCTTGTGCCGGTAGACCGTGACGCGACGCCGCGCCTTCGCGGCCTCCTGAAGGACAAGATCTGGATTGCGGATGACTTTGACGCCCCGCTCCCCTCGGAAATCTTGCGGTTCTTTGACGGTCGCGAGTAGTGCGGCTGCTACTCGACACGCACATCCTCCTGTGGTGGTTGAAGGATGATTCTCTGTTACCCCCTCGCGCCGGTGTGCTGGTCGCGGATCGGGGGAATCAAATCTTCGTCAGCCCGATGAGTGTATGGGAAATCGCGATCAAGTCCCATCTGGGCAAGTTGAAGGCAGATGTCGATGAGGTGCGAGCGGCCGCACTGCAGAGCGGGTTCCAGCCGCTGCCATTCACCCTGGACCATGCAGCCGCAGTAGCGCAACTTCCGCATCACCATGGCGATCCATTTGATCGAGCCCTGGTGGCGCAGGCACTTTTCGAGCCACTGACCCTGCTTACGCACGACGAGAATCTCGCCGTCGATGGTGAGCACGTCCTGCTCATGTGACGCTCCATTGGAACTCAAGACGAAGTAAAGGCGTTTGACCGCAAACTTCGATCTTCACGGACAGCCGCGTGTATGCGCTACACAGATTTCAGGACGTCGGCTACCGGCGGGGCGGCGAGGAAGCGCGTGGCTCGGTCGGTGGCCAGACCCGACGCTACGTCCCGGATAATGTCTGCCGCCGCTCGGAATTGATCCTCCGCGCCCGCGTCATTGCCGGTGACCTCTAACGCTCGGGCGAGGTCCGCTCTGGCGCGCCAGCGCCCGGAGGGATTGCCGAGAGCCTCGGCGCCTCTCACGGCGGCTTGCATCTCTCGCACCGCGTCCTCACGCCGCCCCGTCGCCAGTAGCGCCTTACCCAGCAGGCCCCTCGCGACAGCCTCGTATTTCACCCGGCGAACTTCGCGCGCCATCGCGATGGCCCGCTGAGCCCATTCCGCCGCGGCCGCCGAGTCCTCCGCCTGGAGCGCCATCTCCGCGCGAAGTGCCGCCATCTTTCCACCGAGCAGCCACCGCTCCCAGGCGGGCGTCGCGAGGATGTCCTCCCAAAGCCGGCGCCACCCCGGTTCGGCCGCACCCATCTCTCCGGCCAGGACGTCACAGTGAATCAGGTCGACCATTGCATTCATCCATGGCATGTGGAAGTTCGGAGATCGCCCCTCCTGGGTCAGCGCCTCTTCGCTGCGCCGGCGTGCCTCCGGTAGGTCATACAGTTCGCGAAATGTCATCGTCGAGTAATTGAGGAGGACCCGGACCGGCCTTCCCATTTGCCTGCCAAGTGCGATCACGGAGTCGAAGCTGGTAAGCGCCTCCTCGTACCGTCCCATCGCGGTGAGGAGAAGACCCTCCATGCCACCCCCTCGCAGCAGAGCCTCGGCGCTGCTGGGGTCGACCGCGTGCTGGGCGGCAGCGCGGGACAACTCCAGAGCCCGCTGGTAGCCGCCCGTCCAGTAGTGCTGGTCCGCCAGAAGGTGCTGGTGCTCGGCGAGCTCGTCCGCCCTCGCGCCGGGAACCCACACCTCCAAGGCTCCTTCCCCCACCTCGAGTGCCCGATCGAGGTCCCCTTCCTCGCCTCGCATGGCATGGACTTGACTTACACGTGCCATGGCGGGGCCGACGAGGTCTGTTGAGTCGAGCCGCCGCGCTGCCTCCAGCGCTCGCTCAGAGTACTGCAAGGCCTCCGCAGTGTGTTCGGTCCAGTGGCAGGAGCGAGCCAGTCCCAGCAGTGCATCCAGCAGATCGGGCCCTTCCAGCCTGGGGAGTAGCGCCTCCAATTCGGTGCGAGCCGCATCGAAGTCCTCGAACCTTACGCGGGCCAGGGCCTGAAGGAGCCGGATGCGGATCCTGGTGGAGTCATCTGTGGCCAGACCGTGCGCCCTCTCGAGCATGCTCATCGCATCATCCTCGGCCATGGCCTCTCCGGCCCGATCGGCCGCCAGCAAGAGGTAGTCGACCGCCTTCCCAGTCTCCCCAGCCTCCTCCCAATGATGCGCGAGGAGCCAGGCAAGGTCCCGGTCGTTTTCACCGGACGCTTGCTCGATATACCGCGCCACCGAGGCGTGGGCGCTGCGGCGTTTGGCACGGGGTAGCGTCGCGTAGCACACATCGCGGATCAGCATGTGCTTGAAGCTGAACTCGATGTCGCCCCGAACGCGGCTGGTCGGTCTGCGCCGGATGAGATCCTTGGCCTCGAGGGCGTCTAGCACTCGGCCGATGTTTTCGGACTGTCCCAGAGCCCGCAGCGTGCCCACCCAGAACACTCTGCCCATTACCGAGGCGGCGAGCAGAGCCGCCCGAAGCTCGGGCGGCAGCGCATCCACCCGGCCGGCGATGGTAGCGCGCACAGTGGTCGGGAGCGACTCGCCCAGATCGGCGCCTTCCAGCAAAGCGGCGGTGAGCTCCTCGAGAAACAGCGGGTTTCCCTCCGCCACATTGACCAGGCGTTCCGCGGTGTGAGCAGGCAGATCCCTCGGGAGCAAGTGGCCCACAATGGCTGCCGCCTCCTGGTCGGATACTTGGTCGAGGGTGAGGGTGCTCTGCGCGCGCAGACCGCTTCCCCAGCCAGGCCGAATGTCGAATAACTCCGGCCTCGCCAGTGCCAGAAAGATAACCGGCGTCTCTCTGGTGTGGGCGGCCAGGTATTCGATCAGGTCAAGCTGGCCCGCATCGGCCCAGTGCACATCCTCGAATACGAAAAGCGTCGGTTGCTGGATGCCGAGGCACTCCACCAGCCGCCTGGCCGAGAACAGCAGAAAGAGCTGGTCGCTCACCGGGGGATCGAGCCCCAATCCAAGTAGGAGGGAAAGAGACCGCACGATGTCCTGACACTCCGCCTCCGGGACCACATTCGAGATCGCTTGGGCCAATTTGGTTCTGGCAGTCTGTGGGGGATCTTGCTCGAAGATCTGTGCCAGTCCCTTTACCTGCTGAGCAAAGGCAGAGTACACGTCTCGGGTGTCGTACGGGAGGCAGCGGCCGCGAATGGCCCGCCCTCCCGTTTGGTCCACCCGGTGAGCAATTTCCCGGGACAGCCGGGATTTTCCGATCCCGGGCGGCCCCACGACAGTCACGAGATGAGGGCGCCGTTCATGTGTCACCTGTTCCCACAATGATTCCAGCAGCGAAAGTTCCCGCTGTCGGCCCACCAGAGGCGTGGCTCGCAGTCGCCGGTCGCCGGTGGCCGCCGCAGCTTCCACCGCGAGCCACAGAGTCAGTGGCTCCGACTTGCCTCGTACGACTATGGGCTCGAGCGCTTCGTAACGGATGGTGTCGCGGGTGGCGCGATAGGTTTCCTCGCCGACTACCAGCCGGCCCGGCGGCGCCGATGTCTGCAGCCTCGAGGCTACATTCACCACGTCGCCCATAGCCAGCGCGGCACCACGCTCGTGGCCGGAACCAACCGCCACCAGCGCCTCGCCGGTGTTTACTGCTGCTCTGGCGGCCAGCTCCGGACCAGGTTGCCGCCGAATCAGTTTCTCGACTGCCTCCAGGGCCCTGAGGCCGGCGCGCACCGCGCGCTCCGCGTCATCCGTGTGCGACAGGGGCGCGCCGAAAACGGCCATGACGGCGTCCCCAATGAACTTCTCCATCGTGCCGCCGAACGCTTCGATCTGCTCTTTGACGTGCGCGTGATACGTCTCCAGCACGTCTCGCACGTCTTCGGGGTCGGCGCGGTCGGAGCGAGAGGTAAATCCAACCAGATCCACGAACAGGACCGATACGACCTTCCTCTCTTCCCGAGCGTCTGTCTCGCCCTCCAGACTGGTCCCGCAGGAGGAACAGAAGCGAGCATCGGCTGAGATCTGCGCGCCACATGTCGGACATGCCGTCATGGGAGCAGTGTACGACGCAGGCGTGTTCCATACCAGATCCGGATCCGGCAGGGAAGAAGTCAGAGCAGTTGACCCTAGCCAGAGTCCCGAAGACTGCTTCAGCAATCAGAAGAAAATAATCTACATGTCGGTAGGGAGGAGAGTAAACGCGCCACCTTGCAGCGGCTCTACCTGCCGAAAATCCCGCTCGTCGAAGGTCAACAACCGCGTCGTGCGATAGCGAGAGGCGAGTACCATCACAGAGAGATCGGCCAGGCCGAGGTCGAGCGCCGCGTAACGATCGTGTACGGCGAGAGCAAGAGCATATTCCTCGATCGTCAACGCTTCGACCCGAAACCGCTCTTCTGCAAGGTCCACCAGAAAGTGTCGCGCGGCACGAGTTCCGCCCCGCTGTCGTACGAGATAATCGACCTCAGCGGTGACGGGCGCTGGAACGATGAGCGGTCCGGGTTCACTCTCCAAGATGCCACGCACACTGTCATGATTCGGGTCCCTGGAGTCTCCCAAAGCAACTAATGGAGCTGTATCGACGATGAGCGTCAGGCTCCAAATCCTCTCAGCAACTCGTCCTCGGACACGTCCGCTACCGACGTCCCATCGCCCTCGAACGAACCGGTGAGCGCGAATGAGCGAGGCGCCAATTGCCTGACCTCGTAGGCAGCAATGGCGCTGCGAACTATTTCTGCCTGGGTGCGCCCTTCCTGAGCCGCCAGGCGCCGCAACCGTGCGAGATCGGAATCGTCGAGGTATAAGCTCGTCTTGTGCATACGTGTAGGGTATCATGTAGGGTGCCGCTCTGATGACCACAACCGCTGGTTGTTCGGACGTCGCCTCCGGAAACTGCCTGCGCACTAGCACTGCACAGCGGCAGCAAGCAAGCCTGCGGAACCCAAAGTGGGGTTTCGAGTCCTTCCGGGTGCGCCGTTGGCCGTCGTACTGATAAAGTCCCATCGCGTACGTCCTTAGGACGCTTTGGGAAAGCGATAATTGAGGAAACGGCGAGCGATCGTGCCTGTTTCAGCGAGTAGAGAAGGAGAGCTTACCGATGACCGATCACACGACCGGAACACGTGAAGAATGGCACACGGCCCGGCTGGAGTTGCTGGAGGTCGAGAAGGCGCTGACGCGGCAGAGCGACGAGGTGGCGCGGAAGCGACAGGAGCTTCCCTGGGTGCGAGTCGACGAGGGTCCGGCCTCCCTTGCCGATCTGTTCGGAGGACGATCACAGCTCCTCATCTATCACTTCATGTTCGGCCCCGACTACACGGCGGGGTGTCCGTCCTGCTCGGCGATCGCGGACGGCTTCAACGGATCCGTTGTCCATCTGGCCAATCACGATGTCACGCTCTGTGCGGTGTCGCGGGCGCCCCTGACGCAGCTTCAGGCGTACAAGCAGCGAATGGGCTGGAACTTCCCCTGGGCGTCCTCGTTCGGCAGCGACTTCAACTACGATTTCCACGTCGGGCGCACACGGGAGCAGTGGGAGTCGGGAGCCGCCGAGTACAACGTCCGCGTCTCGGACCCCCGGCCACGGGCCGCCCAACAGAGCTCGTGGGACGCCTGGGCCGAGGCGATCGTTGGAACGGATTGGGAGACCTACACGCGGGAAGGACCCGGCATGAGCGCGTTCGCGCTCGATGATGATGTCGTGTACCACACCTACTCGGCGTACGCGCGGGGGCTGGACGGCCTCTGGGGCATGTACCAGTGGCTCGACCGAGCGCCTCGCGGACGCAACGAGACCGACATGTGGTGGCGCCGTCACGATGAGTATGGGAGCGAGTGACTTGTCGATACACTCACGTCGAACGCGCCAGCCACTCGTCATTGGTTTGCTCGCCGCTCGTTGCGATCGCAGGCCGGTCATCCACAGCCGCGCGCTTGGCTTTGTACCTGGCCAGACCTAGCATCAGGTCCCACGCGTTGGTCGCAGCATTGGTCAACATCACACCAATAATCGGCACCATCCAGTAAAGGTACTGAGTAGTATCTGCAATCAAGGTCGCAGCAACCAGGGTCAGGCCGATGCCGCTGACCAGGGGAAGCGCAACGGGCAACCCGATGCGCGTCAAAGCCCCCTCCAGGCCATTCCAGCGCTGCCGCGTGCTCAAGACCGCGCGTCCGACCCGGAAGGTCCGCAGCACATCCACGATCCCGAACGCGAGCAGAGGCAGCCCGAGTCCTGCAGGATCTTGACGAGGAACCAGGAAGACCAACGCGACGATCACCACCAGGATGAAGCGAGTAAACGTGCGGCGCGCCAGCGAAAGGATGGTGGAGGCACCGGACTCACCGACGAGGTCAATGTGGAGCGAGATGGCCACGAAGAGCAAGCCAATGAGAGTGGCAGAGGCCGTCCCGGCCAGCATATAAAAGCTTTGCCAGCTGGACACGGTCGATGAAAAGTTCGCATGCATTGTCGTGTTTGCCCCTGACTGGACAGATCATCCGCCTCAGCATAGCGCCGTCGACGCCGCGCCCTGACCCACGCTTGCTGCATGCCGTGCAGGTGCGCTGAGTCTCGAACGGTCTCGTCGCGCCAAGCGGCGTGGTTCATCGAAACAATGCATGCGTGCACCCATCACAGCCGGTACCACGGCGAGGGGTTGGGGGTCCGGATGGCCGTGCACCAGGCGCGATCCCTCCCTGGTTGCGGCCTCGATCGGGTCCGGCATGGTGTCATGTGATACCTCGACTGCCTTCCCCAAGGGTTGGCAACGCCGGCGTCGCGGGAGAATCGAATATCCAGTTTGCTCGGCGTGGATGAGGCGCTAATGCTGGCCGTCGAGCTGTTCGGTTTCCAGGTCCAGACCCCGCTGGACGCGACGGAGAATGTCGTCCGCGATGTAACCTTCGTCGCGCAGACGGACAATGGCGGTGCGCTCCGCATCGAGCAGTTCCCGGCGCAGGCGCAGGGACGCTTCAATCCGTTCGTCTTCGCTCTCGAGATCGGCGCCGTCGTAGTGAGCACGATAATGCTCTGCTCGCTCCTGGTAGCTGGCCCGGAAGGATTCCGCCTCCTCGACCGGCACCCAGTCTTCGGATGAAAGCTGCTCCAGCCGCGCCATTCCGGCACGCGCCGCCTTCAGCCGGGCTTTCGCCTCCTCTCGCTCGGCCCGTCCATCGCCGGTGACACCCAGGGCGCGAATCACCAGCGGAAGCGTGAGCCCCTGCCCGAGCAGGGTCACCAGCAGGACGCTGAAGGCCAGAAAAATAACCAGGTTGCGGAATGGAAGGGCAGCGCCGGAGGAGGTGGCGATCGGCAGCGCCAGTGCCGCGGCCAGAGAAATACCTCCGCGCATTCCGCCCCAACCGAGCACTATGAGGTTCGGCCAGAGCGGGCGCGGCACGTTCTCTTGTCCCCGAGATCGGAGATAGAGCGGCAGAAACCCGGTGGCGAAAATCCAGGCGAATCGGATGACCAGGACCGCGGCGGCCACGGCAGCTGCATCGCCAACCAGGCTGAGAGGTGAACCGTGCGCGATTCCGTCCAGGACGCGCGGCAGTTGCAAGCCTATGAGAATGAATATAAGTCCGTTCAAAATAAAAGTCGTCATCTCCCACATAGCCGTGCCCTGGACGCGAGTCTGAGGCGAGATGAAGCGGGGGGAGACACGCCCCAGATAGATGCCGGCAGTAACGGTCGCTATGACACCCGAAACACCAAGCTGCTCCGCCGGCAAGTACGCCGCGAATCCGGTGAGCAAGGAGACGAGATTTTCCACCGACGGATCGGTGAGGTGCTTTCGAACCTGGGCAACTACCCAACCCACGACCAGCCCGATCCCGATGCCACCCGCAGTGACGAGGATGAGCTGACCTCCGGCCTGCCAGAGGGAGAACGTGCCCGTCACAACGGCGGCGACGGCGAAACGATATGCGACCAGTGCCGTCGCGTCATTGACCAGGCTCTCTCCCGCGAGGATCGCAAGCAGACGTGGCGGGAGGCTCAGTCGATCCGCGACTGCTGCCGTGGCCACGGCGTCGGTGGGGGCGACGACTGCGCCCAGAACGAAGGCGACAGCCCAGGGCAAACCCGGCACCACGGCGTGCGCCACGACCCCAACCACGAGCGTGGTGGCAAGCACCAGCCCGAATGCCAGCAACAGGATCTTGCGAAGATCGGCCCGGAAATCGCGCCATGAGGTGGTGATCGCATCCCGGTACAGCAGCGGAGGCAGGAAGATGAGGAAGACCAGATCAGGTTCGAGCGCCACCCGGGGCAGACCTGGCACGAACCCGAGCGCCAGGCCGCCGACAACCAGCAGCATGGGGTACGGGAGATCGAGCCTGGTCGCGAGTGTGACGAG
The DNA here is from genome assembly GCA_025449555.1 of Chloroflexota bacterium. Classification (GTDB taxonomy): domain Bacteria; phylum Chloroflexota; class UBA5177; order UBA5177; family UBA5177; genus JANWJD01. The sequence continues at coordinate 12,837 of JANWJD010000052.1, forward strand.
TGCCGCCACCGCCATCAGCAGCCCAAGCACCAACTCTACTTCGTGGATCATGCGGGTACCAGGAAACTACCTCTCGTCAATACCTACTCGATAAATTCTATCCCCTGGTACGATAACCAGTATTCGCGGTTCAGCATCTCGGTATCCGAGCACAGCACTTGGTCCAATGCCGTGACCAGGCGCCCCATGGTCCGGGGATCGTGCCGGGGGAAGCGGCGATTGGTCGTCAGGATGAGGCCGTGGTAACGACGGTCGTGCACGATCTCGTCGGTGGCGAGCTGGCGGTAATCGATGACGTTCTCCGTGACCACGGCGCGTCCCTCTATCTGGGCCAGGGCAAACACCGCGGCATCCGGCTGGCCGCGGAGCTCGGGACGCTCTGCCACCGCCATCACATCATGACCTCGGCGACGAAGCTGGACCGCAACGTCCGGCGGCCACATCTCATCGAGGAGGAGCTTCACGCCTGCAAAAGGTCTTGGTGGCGTAGCCACGCCGCTTCGGCCCGCGTTGCCTCCTCGTCCACCCGCCGTATCCAGTCATCAATCTCAGACGGGTAGTCGGCGTAGTACCGGGCGGCAATCCGCACCTGCTCTGGTGTCAGCCCGGTCAGGAGCGCCGCCTGCCGCACAGCCTCGTCCCCGCGCGCATCGACCTCCGTAAAGACGTGGATCACCTCCCAGACATCCGGACCCCCTACCAGTCCCGACCGGCGGCCGGCAGGACCGGGACGGAAGACGATCCCGGGATGCGCGTCCATCCTCAACCCCTCTTGCAGGAGCGTCTTGGCGAGATGCGACAGGGTCTGCCCCGCCTGCCGGCTGCGAGCCTGCAGCAGATCAAAGGTTTCGGACTCAACCCGGAGGGAAAGATGCCGCGTAGACATGCGATGATGCAACTTTCGTAACACTTGTGGTACAGTGTAACACAAATTCGGAGTGAGATGAACTCACTGTCCCGATCTCAAACGGCCGATGTCGGTCCAGTGTTGTCCTCGCGCGTCCCCCGCAGCACACAGATGAAACGACGGTCTTGGTTGGACATCAACCAGCGTGGTTGGCGGAGAATATCGCCTGCATGCGAACGTGGGCTACGAGGTGCGATATGGTGGCAAAGAACAGGCGTGACGTCGAACGGCTGCGCCGGGCAAACGAGGCAACCGCGTGTCTCTTGCAGGCGCTGGCGGCCCGAGCCATGCCCGGTACGACCACGAAGCAGCTAGATGACTTCGCAGCGGCCGAGATCAGGCGCATCGGTGGCGAGCCAGTCTTCCACACGCAAAATGGATTCCCGGGCTGTATCAATACCTCGATCAATGACGAGGCAGTGCACGGCGTTCCCGGTTCTCGCGTCCTGGCCACCGGGGACTTGCTGAAGATCGACTGTGGGATCCGGCTGGGCAGCTACTGCGGAGATTCCACCGTGACCATTGGGGTGGGCGACGATCACTTGCTCCCGGCACGCCGACGGGCCGTGATGGAGGCCGCGCGTGAGTCCCTGCAGCGCGGCATCGAGGCCGCGCGTGTCGACGGTTATGTGGGCGATATCGGCGATGCCATGCAGTCGTATGTCGAGGGAATGGGGTTTCGGCTGCTGCCCCAGTACACCGGTCACGGGCTGGGGAAGCGTCTGTGGGAAGCGCCATCCGTCCCCGCCGTCGGCCGAGCTGGGACCGGAGCTCGGATTGTCGATGGGCTGGTATTCACGATCGAGCCGATCGTGGTGGCAGGCAGCCCCCGTACCTACTTAGCGCCCGACGGCTGGACCGTGCGTACCGCCGATCGATCGCCGGCAGCTCAGTTTGAACACACCGTCATGGCCACGCGGCGCGGTCCAGTCGTTTTGAGCCAGTGTGCGTAAGCCCCGGACGGCTTCCGTAGCAACAAGTTGTTCTTCATTGTCACCATTCACCGTATTTTCCGTAAAGGCGGGCCGGTCGGCTGTCTTGATACGATGGGATTCACAAGGCATGTGCGCGCACCTTCTCGCGCCACGAACTATAGCCATTAGGAGCGCGCTTTATGTCAACTCTGTCCCGCTGGGTGTTGTCGCACAAGCTCGTGGTCGCGATCGCATGGGTCATCACCATGCTGGCCGGATTCGCCTTGAGTCAGACGGCCACCAACGCCCTCTCGCAGCAGTTCCAGTTACCGGGCCGTGAGGCGTACGTCACGAATCTGGCGATCGAACGCACCTTTGGCAACGGAGGGGAAACCAACCCGATTGTCGGCGTTGTAACGTTGCCGAACGGCACGACGGTGAATTCACCGGGCATCCGTGGAGAGCTCCGGCAGGCGTTTGCGCGGGTTACGGTCTCCTTGCCGGGTTCGCGCGTGGTGTCGTACGGTACCACGCCAAACCGGGTTCTGGTTTCGGCAGACGGTCGTACCACCATGGGTCTCGTCTACATTCCTCTGGCCAAGAGTTTCAGTGACTTGCCCAAGAGTCTGGATACGGTGAAGGCGGCGCTCGGCGGTTCGAGGATCGGAGGGGCGCGCATCCATGTCACCGGGCAGGACGTTCTGGCTCTGGGATCAACGGGCAGCGGCACCGGACCGGGGCTGCTGGCCGAAACGATTCTGGGTGGAATGGGTGCTCTCCTGATTCTTATCTTTGTGTTCCGCTCGTTCATGGCGCTCATGCCTTTGATGATGGCGGTGGTCGCGATTCCCACGACCTTCCTGCTAGTGCTGGGCCTCACGAAAATCACCGACGTCAATTTCATCGTCCAGTTTCTCGTCGCATTGATCGGGCTGGGCCTGGCGATCGATTACTCGCTACTCATCGTGGTCCGTTGGCGAGAGGAACGGGCCAGGGGATTGGACAATGAGGCAGCCGTGCACAAGGCCATGGAAACCGCGGGCCGGGCGGTCTTGTTCAGCGGGACGACGGTTGCGGTCGGACTTCTAGCCCTGATCGTGCTGCCTGTGCCTTTCTTGCGCAGCCTGGGCTATGGAGGCATGCTGATCCCATTGGTCACGGTCGCCGTCGCACTCACACTATTGCCGGTGCTGCTTGCAACTATCGGTCCTCGCATGGATTGGCCACGTGTCCGCAAAGGCGGACAGGAGAGCCACTTCTGGCATGTCTGGGCAGGTGGCATCGTGCGTTATCGCTGGATAGCAGCCGTCGCCGGGGTGGTCATTCTGGGCATTCTGGTCGCGGAGGCATCAACCATTGCCCTCGGCCAATCAAAAGCTGATTCGCTGGCCAAGTCGGGCGACGCGTACATCGGCCTGAAGGCTCTGGAGAAAAATGGGTTTCAGGTGGGCGTCATCAGTCCGTTCGAAGTGCTCGTGCAGAACGGCAATCCAGCGGCGGTCGCCCGGCGACTGGCGCAGGTAGCGAATGTTCGTGGCGCGATTGCACCGACCGCATCCTCCTGGCGGCGAGGTTCGACCGCGTTAGTCGACGTCTTTCCGAACGCAGATGCGAGCTCGGCCGCTGGGCGTGACACAGTCTCGCGCATCCGAGCCGCGGCCCAGGGAGGAGCGGCCCAGGTGCGTGTCGGCGGACCTGGACCATTGGTAGCCGACTTCATTTCCGCCGTCTACGGGTCATTCCCGTTAATGATCTGCTTGATTGCCATCATCACCTTCCTCTTGCTGGTCCGGGCGTTCCGTTCTCTCCTCTTGCCGCTGAAGGCCGTGATCCTCAACGTTCTCAGCGTGGCCGCGGCCTGGGGCGTACTGGTCGTCATGTGGCAGTACGGATTCGGGTCGCAGGCCATCTGGGGAATCCAGTCCACCGGCGCGATTACCTTCTGGATTCCGCTGATGGTCTTCGCATTTTTGTTCGGCCTGTCCATGGATTACGAAGTGTTCATTCTCTCCCGGGTGCGGGAAGAGTACGACCAGTCCGGATCGACCAACTCGGCAGTTGTGACCGGCATCGGACGAACCGGTCGGCTCGTCACCAGTGCGGCGCTCATCCTGTTCTGCGCTTTCGTCGCCCTCGCCTCCAGCCCGGGGACCGATATCAAGGTGATGGGCACCGGGCTGGGCGCGGGCATCTTACTTGATGCCACGGTCGTGCGTATGTTGCTGGTGCCGGCTCTGGTGTCACTGTTCGGTCGGTGGAACTGGTGGCTGCCGGCACTTCCGGCGCGAGTGTTGCGGGTGCAGCCGTCGGTGCCGCGTACTGAATTGGCGACCGAGACGAGCTGAAGCGACTGAAGTGAAATGAATCGTTTTTCTGAAAACCCTCAGGTCAAGGAGGTCGACCCGGCCGAAACGCGGCGTCGGCTCGAGGCAGGCACCGCGATCGTGATCGATGTGCGCGAGGCGCAAGAGCTTCGAGAGGGGTACATCGCCGGGTCCAGACACATCCCACTCGGGTCTCTGCGGTCACATGTGGATGAGTTGCTGGCCGAGCCCGAAGTTATTTTTGTCTGTCGGAGCGGGAACCGAAGCGCCGTGGCAACTTCCGCCCTGGCTCTGGCGGGACACGGGAACGCCTACAACATGGCCGGCGGCATGATCGCCTGGAAAGAACAGAGGCTGCCAATCGAACGGTGATTGCCGGTAAAAGTTCTGAGCCAGCAGGAGAGCGCGATCGCATTCGACGTCGAGCGATTTTCTGATCGAACGGAGAGCACCATTCTCGCGAGCGGAGTCAACGCGTGGATCTCACCTAGACTTGAGCAGCGGAGGTGCGAGTGATGTGTGCCAGAATCTTTTCTCGAGGTTTCCACGGCCGGCGGCAGGAGCCGGAGGACGCGAGCCGACTCCCACCGGGCCAGTATCTGGTACGCGATTTCCCCGTGCTGTCGGCTGGGCCAACCCCGCGCACTCCGCTCGAGCGGTGGGACTTCTCCCTTTCAGGCGAGGTGGGCCAACCCAGGCGCTGGACCTGGGATGAGTTTCGCGCACTGCCCAGCGAGTTCGTTACTCGCGACATTCATTGTGTGACTCGGTGGTCGAAGCTCGACACCCTGTGGGAGGGGGTATCGGTCGATACCCTGCTGGATGGAGTGGAGTATGACGCGGAGTACGTCGTCGCCTTCTGCGATGGCGGGTATACGACCAATCTGCCGCTGGAGGACGTCACCGGCGGCAAGGCGTGGGTCGCGTTTTCCTATAACGGCGAGCCGCTCGAGGCGGCGCACGGTGGTCCAGCCCGGCTGCTGGTGCCGCACCTCTACTTCTGGAAAAGTGCGAAGTGGGTGCGCGGCCTGACGTTAAGCGGTCACGATGAACCGGGGTTCTGGGAATCTGCCGGCTACCACAACCGAGGAGATCCATGGCAGGAACAGCGGTACTGGGGCGACTAACCTGGCAGGTGGGCCGCGTGGTGAATTCGATGGTCGAAACGCCCCGCGTGAAGAGCCTGACCCTCGAGTTGCCAGCGTGGGGCGGGCATCGCGCCGGTCAGCACGTCGACCTTCGACTCACCGCCGAAGACGGCTATCAGGCGGTACGGAGTTACTCGATCGCCTCACCACCTGAAGTGGGGTCTGTGGTAGTCACAGTGGAGCGACTCGACGACGGAGAAGTGTCACCGTATCTGGTCGATGAGCTGCGCGTCGACGACCAGATCGAAGTGCGTGGTCCAATTGGAGGCTACTTCGTCTGGGAAATCTCGCAGGGCGGGCCACTTTTTCTGGTGTCCGGAGGCTCCGGCATCGTTCCGCTGATGGCGATGATCCGGCACCGTCTGGCGGGTGGAAGCGAGGTGCCGATCATGCTCCTATATTCCTCGCGGTCGCATGATGACGTCATCTATGGGACGGAGTTGGAAGCTCTGGCTGCAATGGAAGGCATTCGTGTGGTTCAGACCTACACCCGGGTGCAGCCACCGGGATGGGAGGGGTACAGCCGGCGCATCGACGAGTCGTTATTGGGCGACGTAGCGCCGCCACCCGGCGAACGCCCGCTCATCTACATTTGCGGCCCAACAGCACTGGTCGAGGGGGTGGCGTCGAGCATGGTTGCGCTGGGACATGAGCCGACGCGAATCAAAACCGAGCGCTTCGGGCCAACCGGGAGGTAGATATGGACATCGAGGAAAGCCGCTTGGACGGCAATGCGGCTGCTGGGCTTCTGGGCGAAATCTTTCCCTTCGAGATGACCATGGTGCGAACGCTCTGCGCCGCATGTGGCGCGATGGAGCCGGCCGGCGCGGAACCGGTCTATGCCGATGCACCCGGCATCGTCATGCGCTGTCTTCATTGCCAGAGCGTCCTGATCAAGGTGGTGCACGGCGGCGGGCGTTACTGGCTTGATTTGCGCGGCGTGGCATGTATGCAGGTGGACGAAAGGTAGTTCCGGGCCGAGCACACGGGGGCCAAAGCGGCTTTACCCTACGCCGACGACCTTCCCTGTGGTCGTGTACGGGGGCACTGTCCGACCATTCATGGCCGCGGCAGCTGCGTTGCGCGCAGCCCGTTCAGCGGTCATGAAAACGGGCCGCCGATACGGTGCACGGTCGGATGACCAGTAACCGGGTGGCGCCACGGTCAGCACCGCCAACCCCACGAGCACGGCGTCGTAGTTCACTCTCCAGCCGGAAAAGTCGCGCCAGGCCCGGTCACGATCCGGCTTGAGCGGCACGCCGACCTCGTGCAACGTATCGTAGACCGCATCGAAGTCGGCGCGAGACACGCTGATCGGGTCGGTGGATGCCGGGTCTTCACTGAAAGGAATCTTGAATTGCGCGGCGATACGTCGCAAACACAGGTACCCCGCGCGTATGCAGAGCTCGGCGTGCGGATCGCGTGGACGGTCGAGCGTCGAGGACGCGAGGCTGGCTGCATCGAGCACGGCACCGGCAGCCGTGACCCACGAACGGTTCGGTTGAGGCGACCGGTAGAAGGCCAGCGGCAGTAAAGCGGTGTGACTCTCCTCGACCATTTCGAACCAGGGTTGCCATTGCTCCCACACTTCGCTGATCTTATCTATTCCCTGAATCAGGTGGTAGCGCTTGAGCATGGCGGTCGGCGAGGGAGGAGATCCGGCCCGGGTTTCGAGACCTGTGACCGCTTGTTCGCGTTGAGAGAACGCCGAATACAAAGTAGGAAGGTACGACACGAGGATTGCGGCCAGCAAGAGGCTGAATACGGTCTCGGAAAACGCGAAGACCGGACCCCCCGGGATCGAGCCGACATCCGAGCCGAGGTTCAGGAGTGACGTCCGGCTATCAGTAACGGCAGCGGACCAGTTGGTGGCACCCATGGCCCAATATATTCCGGAGTATCCGAGGAGCACGCAAGCCAGCCAGTAGATGGGAAGTGTCAGCAAGGTCACTGGAGCGTAATACGCCAGAATGCTTTCGCGCCTGGCATGCGAGGCTCGTCGCAACGGCCAATTGAACACGAACGACATGAGGACGAAGATCAGGTGGGTGACAGCATCACGGGCGCCGCGCGGAACGATGAAGGTACGGATGGCGGAAAATATCGCGATGTACACGAGCCCATATCCCAGGATGAAGGCGATTACGCGGAAAAACATGCTTGCATCGCTCCCGTGTGCGCGCCCTCAGCAGACACGCGTGAACAAAGTGCGCCGGCCCTGGCCGTCTTTTCCAGATGATAGTCGCATTCATGTCACCATGGCGCAGAGTCTCACGCGGTGGGGCGCAACTCGGTCAGCGATCAGCCGGCTCTATACGGCGTTACTGCGTGTATCCCCGGGATGTCAGGCAGCATCCGTTCCCAGGTCAAGTCCGACGGAGATGTGCCGTAGAGACGACCGTCATCCGTAATCGCCAGCAGGCGATCGGCCACGAGCGCAAATCGCTCGACCATGCGGTCGGGCCACGGTAAGTCCAGCCCGTCAGACGCCGGCGTCCAGCTCCGTCCGCCGTCACGACTGCGTTCGATTCGACCGTTTTTGTCCGACACGCTGTCGGCTGGAGAGAGGACGATGTTTTCGGGATCCCGGGGATCGATCCAGACCGCCCGGCAGTAGGAGCCGGCATGTGACACGGTCCAGGTATCGCCCCCGTCACGCGAGCGGTAGAGCCCTTCAGCGGTCGCGGCATAGACGAGTTCCGGTGACTCGGCATGTGTTTCTACCCAGTGAACGTCGGCGAAGACGAACGACGCGGGCGGCAGGTCGAACGTCGCTTCTCCGGTGCTTCCGCGCGCCAACTGCCAGGTTTTCCCGCCATCGTCCGAACGAAGCACGCCGCCGACCTCAACCGCGGCATATCCGCGCCGGCCGTGAAATGCGAATGCACGCACGCAGCCTGCTTCGGGCGAGTAGGGGAGGTACCAGCGGTGGTGATCGCGTAACGCCTCTACTTCAGGACAGCCGCGCCACGTGACCGCGCCGTCATGCGAAACGAAGATTCCTGCCGGCTCGGTACCCACGAATTCTAGATCGGAAACATCGGGATGATTGGCCATCCAACGCACGTGTGGGGAGTGGAGACCGTCACTCGCGTCTCGCCAGGTTTGGCCCTCATCATCCGACCGAAACACGCCCACGGTGGTTCCAGCCAGGACAACGCCTTCACGCGCGATCACCCCGGTCACGTCACGATCAGCCAGCGCCCACCGCCACTCGTGCCGCTGACCAGCTCGGCTCTGGCCGATTGCTAGACCGTGCTGCGTGGCTACCAGGAGATCGCTCTCAACGTCGATCATGGCATCACCTCGATGAATGTTCCAGCATCACAAAATGAGGTGCACGTCGCCAAATTCGTGCCAGAGATAGCCCTCCTCGATTGCAGCCCGGTACACGCGGAGGAGATGCTCGCGCGGAGCCAGAGCCTCGAGCATCGCGAGATGGGTTGATTTGGGTTCGTGCAAACCGGTAAGAAGTCCGTCGACCACGGACACACCGCGCTGCGGCGTGATCACTACGTCGGTCCAGCCTTCCGAGGGGCGAACCTGACCGGTTCCATCGGACGCTGTTTCCAGAGCACGTACTACCGTCGTGCCCACGGCGATGACACGCCCGTGAGAGTGCCGGGCCTCCCGCACCGCACGCGTCACTTCCGAAGGCACGCGATACCACTCGGCATATGGTGGTTCGTGCGACTCTGGACTGGCCACACCGGTATGCAGGGTCAATGTGGCCACCCGTACTCCCCTGGCACGCAATCGATCGACCATTGCGCACGTAAACGGACGTCCGGCCGATGGCATTTCGGCGGATCCCAGCTCGCGGCTGTACACGGTCTGGTAGGTCGGGAGCGGCCAGGCGGCAGGCACATACGGATACCGAATTGGACGACCCCACTCGAGCAGATACTCGACGAATGGTTTCGGCACGTACACGTCGGCCACCCACAGCCGATGGGATGAGGCGTGCAGGCGAACGAACCGCACGGCCCCGCCATCGGGCAGCCACGCTGTATCCCCAGCCTGCGGCCGCATCTCTCGGGGTTCGACGATCCATTCGCCCGACCGAAGGCGGGTGGAAAACCTGAGCGCAAACGTTCTCCCTGAGGCAGCGCGCGCGGAAACCTCGGCCGGCAACGTGCCTGAGTCATTGATGACCAGGAGATCCCCCGGTGACAGAAAATCCGGCAGGTCGGTGAACCGTGCATGTGTCATTTCGTCGCCGACACGGCGGCTCACCAGCAACCGCACGTCGTCGCGCCCGTATCCACGGACTTCCGGGGGTTCATGCGCCTCGAGCTCAGCCGGGAGCGTGAACTCGAGGACGTCCTCAAGCGCCGGCATGCAGGCCCTCTTCGATGAGATCCATTGCCCTGACGCGACCTGAGGCAGCGCCGTTCTCAGCCAAACGCAGGAAGGCGGGAGCCGGTACGTCAGGAGTCGGCAAGGCAGATAGATCGATCCCGGGCTCAGCGTCGCGGTGCATCTGCGTGTCCATGTCACCCGGATCGACCGCGAGCACCGTGATACCCGATCCCTCGAA
>JANWJD010000053.1 GCA_025449555.1 Chloroflexota bacterium
CGGCCGGGGCAGGTGAACATTCATGGGTCCGAGCCGCTGACCGTGGGTACCGGCCACGACCTACTGTCGGTCGACGAACTGCAGCTTGCCGGTGGGAAACGCCTGGCCCCGGCGGAAGTTCTGCGTGGCCATCCCGCGTTAGCGGAGGCTGTGCTCGGAGGTTCCGACTGATGGTCATCGGAGTGGGTCGGGTCGTGCTTCATATGCCGGCCAATCATTCGTTGAAAGACAAGCGCAGCATCATCAAGTCCACCTTGTCTCAGATTCAACATCGCTTCTCCATCAGCGCGGCCGAGATCGAGCGCCAGGACCAGTGGCAGGTCGGCGTGATCGGTTTCAGTTGCGTCTCGAGCGAGGTCGCTCATGCTGATTCAGTCCTGGGGAATGTCGTGCAGTACCTCGAAAACTCCCGTCTGGATGCTGAAGTGGTTGACGTTCAGACCGAATTGCTACACGCTCTGTGAAACTCTCCGTGCCGAACCGCGACGGCGGCCCCACCTCCTGCCGAGCCCTCACTCTCTCCGAAGTGCGGCGGTTACCCCGGATTCCCAGCGGATACGAGACGGACCGAGTCTTTCGGGTGACACGAGAGGTCGATTCGGAACACATTGGTTGGCAACTGCACGAGGAGCGATTGCCGCACCCTTTCTCGAAGGTGTACGACCACGGCGACGTGGACGACTGGCTCGAGAGTTATCAGGAAACCTCCCAACCCGGCTCCATGCGCTTCATCGGGGCGTTTGACGGTTCCGACCTCGTCGGCCTGGCCACGTGGACGCATTCGAGTTGGAACACCATAATATGGCTGGCTGATATCCGGGTGAAGCGTGACTTGCATCGACAGGGAATCGGGGCTTGCTTGATGCAAGCGGTGAAGGACGAAGCCCGCAAACTGGGAACTCGAGGGATTCGCGTCGAAACTCAAGTGACCAACTACCCCGCTATTCAGTTCTACCGGAGACACGGGTTCGTACCCGCCGGATTGGACGACCACCTCTACTCCAACCTGGATTCGGCGAATCAAGAGGAAGCGCTCTTTCTGTTTTGGGAGCGGACCTGAGATCGTGGCTACCCCGATCGAAGTGCGACCTTCATACTGACCTCGATGGCATGCGCCAGCTCTACGGCCGCCAGATGGACATGCGTGGGATAGATCTGGCCGGTATCGGCGGCGGCACGCCGGGCGGCTTCCAGCGCTTTGATACCGGCGTGCGCATGTCGTAGCGCCTCATCCAGATCCTGCGTGTTTCTCGAATCGTCCAAGCTTCACTTCCTTTCATTGTGAAAGTCGGGACCATGGTCGCGGCGGCGTGAGGTTGCCGCCTAACAGTACCCGAGCCATTGCTAGCATGAGTGGGGCGCCTGCGAACGTATGTTGCCCGCCAAGGAGGACGCATGGTCACCGAACGGCAAGACCCGAAAATAACCTACACCACCATGAGCGTCGACCAGCTCGATTCGTTCAACGCGGCCTACGAGCGCGCATTGGCCCTGGTATCCTCCCAGTTGGGTCGAGAGTATCCGGTGTACATTTCGAACGAGCCGGTGTCGGCGGACGGAGCGACGTTTGATGACCGCAGTCCGAGTGACCGACGGGTTCTGTTAGGCACGTTTCAGGAGGGTGGCGCAAATCTCGCTCAACTGGCCGTGATGGCCGCTCGTACGGCATTTCCGGTGTGGTCCCGGACCCCGTGGCAGGAGCGACTGACGATCATGCGCCGAGCCGCCGAGATCTTCCGCGAGCGCAAATACGAAATGGCAGCATGGCTGTCGCTCGAAGCCGGGAAGTCTCGCCTCGAAGCCATGGGTGAGGTCGAAGAGGCAGCCGACCTGATCACCTTTTACTCCGACCATATGGAGCAGAACAACGGGTATGTAACCAGGTTGGGACAACTGTCCCCATCGGAAGTTAATCACAGTGTGCTGCGACCGTACGGCGTCTGGGTTGTCATCTCGCCCTTCAATTTCCCCATTGCCTTGACCACGGGCATGCTGGCCGGCGCACTCATTGGAGGAAATACTGCTGTCTTCAAACCTTCCGAACAAACCCCGTTGACCGGGGTCAGAGTTTTTGAATGTCTGCGGGACGCCGGCTTGCCGGTCGGTGCTCTGAACTTCGTGACCGGTCGAGGCGACCAGATTGGCGAAGCGCTCTCTTCGAGCCCCGACGTCGATGGCATTGCATTCACCGGCTCCGCGCGTGTCGGCACGCACGTATACCGTGAGTTCAGCCGCGAACGCCCACGTCCCTGCATCGCGGAAATGGGCGGCAAGAACCCGGTGATCGTGATGGACGATGCCGTCCTCGACCAGGCAGTTGAGGGGACGGCACGCGCCGCCTTTGGCTTCAGCGGTCAAAAGTGCAGTGCAGCCTCTCGCGTCTACGTCCACCGTGCCGTCGCCGATGAATTCGTGCGAAGACTGGTGGAGCGTACCAATCAACTCACCGTGGGCGACCCGGCCAAATCAGACGTGTTTACCGGCCCAGTCATCAGTGAGATCGCCTACGAGCGCTTCAAAGAGTCCTGCCGGCGAGTACGAATGGACGGCGAGATACTGGCCGGTGGAACGGTCATCGACGACGGCGAGCTGGCACACGGCCTCTTCTGTCGGCCCACCATCGCCCGGCTCCCCCATGACCACCCCTTTTTCTATGAAGAGTTGTTTGTGCCTCTGCTGGCTCTCACAACCATCGACTCCTTCGACCAGGCGATCGCCCTCGCCAACGACTCACAGTACGGGCTGACGGCCGGCATCTTCACGGAGAGCCGGCACACCATCGACCGGTTTCTCGATGAGATCGAAGTCGGAGTCGCCTACGTCAACCGGAAGAGCGGCGCTACCACCGGCGCCTGGCCAGGCGTGCAATCGTTCGGTGGTTGGAAAACGAGCGGCTCGACTGGAAAATCAGCCCTTGGGCCCTACTACGTGCCGCAGTTCATGCGCGAGCAAACCCAAACGGTCGTGCTCGACTAAACGACCTCGATCGGCACAGCTTCGATCTCCTCGCCCCGAATCCTGAACCCCTTCAGGTCGGGGCGGGTTTCATCCGCCAGCGACAGAATCAGATACACCGTGTCCGGGTAAAACGCCAGCTTCACGTCGGTAGCCGATGGAAATGCGCGCGTGCGGGTGTGCGAGTGGTAGATGCCGCCCAACTCCCACTCGTGATCGTCGATTTCCGTGATCGCCCGCAATTGCCCCTTCGGCTCCATGTGGTAATGGACCGGGCTGGGGTCCAGGCTCTCAATTGGATAGAGCCGAACCGCTCGGTCCTCCTGGGTTGCAATCAGCCCGCATACTTCGTTCGGAAACCCGGACCTGGCGTGGGACACGATCTCGTCGACCATGACGCGGCTTATTACCACAGAAATGCGCTCTCGAGACCCGCTTCCAGGGTTTCCACCCCGGCCGTCCAGAGGTCTCCGCTGAGGTACTTCCAGCCGCCGTCCGGTAACAGGGCCACGATCGTGCCCTCTTTCATGCGCTCGGCGTAGCGCAAGGCTGCCTGCACGACCGCTCCCGACGAGACTCCCGCGAAGATCCCCTCCTCGCAAGCCAGGCGCCGCATTCCAATCACCGCGTCCTGGTTCGTCACCAGGTACTTCGCGTCCAGGACATTTGAATCGAGAATCGGGGGCACATAGCCCTCGGCCAGGCTACGCAAGCCCTGCACCAGGTCACCGGGATGTGGCTCGGCCGCGACAATCTTTACGCGGGGACGTTCCTCTTTCAAACGATGACCGACCCCGGTCAAGGTCCCGCCCGTGCCGAGACCGGCCACGAATGCATCGATCTCCGGCACGTCACGCAGGATCTCGACGCCGGTCGTATCGTAATGGGCGCGCGGATTCGCCGTATTTGCGTACTGATTCAGCACCCAGTAGCGCTGCTCTCGATCCAGCTCACGCGCGACATCGATCGCTCCATTGGTCCCCAATTCCGGCGGAGAGTCGATGATCTCGGCGCCAAAAATCTCCAGGAGCTTACGCCGTTCCGGCGTCACATTCGACGGCATGACCGTGACCACCCGGTACCCCTTGACTCGACTCACCATGGCCAGCGCGATGCCGGTGTTGCCGCTGGTAGGTTCCAGCAAAATGTAGTCGGGCGAGTCGGCCCGCGACTCGAACTCCTCGATCAGATACCGGGCGACGCGATCCTTGACGCTCCCACTCGGATTGGCGCCTTCGAGCTTGGCGAGCAGACGCACGTTGGGGTTCGAATTGAGCCGGCTCAGGTCCACCACCGGCGTATTACCAATGGCATCAAGGATGCTCGCCCCCACGCCGCCCCGTCCGACCGAAGCGGATCGTAGCTCCGCGGACTGCATGCTGGGGCCTAGCCGCCGGCCATGGCCGGAAGGATCACAACCGTGTCTTTCGGTCCCACCGGAGTCGAAAGCTTCTCGAGATACTGGATGTCTTCGTCGTTGACATACACGTTGACGTACCGCTGCAGGGCGTCGCCTTCAAAAAGCTGCTCCCTGAGTCCCGGATAATCCGAGGTCAGGTTCGCCAGGACCGTGCCGACCGTGTCACCTTCGGCAGCCACCTCACGGGACCCACCCGTGTGCGTGCGCAGCACCGGCGGAATCCGCACATTACTCATTTCGATTGCTCCTGTTTTCACCTTGATTTGGATTGATCAGACGGCGGATTCCGCCATCGCTCTGCGGTCTGAGTCCGAGGTCAGATAGCCACAGACGGGACATTTCGGATCGCGGCGCACTTTGAGCTCCATGAAAGAAGCCTCCAATGCGTCAAACATGAGCAGCCGTCCGATCAATGGATTGCCGATGCCGACGATCAACTTGATAACTTCATTGGCTTGAAGGAGACCCATTACCCCGGGAAGCACGCCCAGGACACCCGCCTCACCTCAGGTAGGTGCCAGCGATGGCGGAGGCGGCTCAGGATAAACACATTTGTAACACGGTCCCTCGGGAGGGTAAAAGACGCTGAGCTGTCCATCGAAGCTCAAGATACTGGCGGACACATTCGGCTTGCCAAGGTGCACGCACGTTTCATTGATCATGTACCGCGTGTCGAAGTTGTCGGTACCGTCGACCACGATGTCGTACTGGCCGATAATCTCAGACACATTGTCCGGTACCAACCGCATGTCGTACGTATTCACCTGCACTTCGGGATTGAGGTCGTGCAGCGTTTGCCTGGCCGATTCCACCTTGAGCATGCCCACGCGGTCCGTGGTGTGCAGCACCTGCCGCTGCAGATTGGTCTCGTCCACCACGTCGGAGTCGACGATCCCCAGTGTGCCTACCCCGGCCGCTGCCAGATACAGCGCCGTGGGCGATCCCAGGCCTCCAGCTCCCACCAGCAACACTTTTGCATCCAGCAGCTTGAGTTGCCCTTCCTCGCCCACCTCAGGAATGAGGATATGGCGGCTGTACCGCTGTTGCTGGTCAGGGGTCAGCGTGCGGGGAAACACGAACGGTAATCCGGCATCCTTCCAGGCTCCGAAGCCGCCCCCTACGGACTTCACATCGGTGTAGCCCATCTGCTGTAAGGTGCGCGCCGCCAGCACCGAACGTGTGCCGCCCGCGCAGTACAGCACGACCGGCTGCGACTTGTCTGGAACTGCATTTTCGATGCGCAGCTCGAGATAGCCGCGTGGAACGTGCACGGCGCCGGGAATGTGTCCTTCGTCCCACTCGGGTTTTTCGCGCACATCGACGATCTTCGCTTCGCCGGCGCGTCCCAGGTCGGCTGCCGTCTGCACGTCGATCTCGTCGACGCGCGCTTTCGCTTCTGCAAATAAATCTTGGAAAGTCGCCACGCGTCACGGGTCCTTTAGAGGTTGACCCATTGTACGGCAGACGCACTGCCACACCCTACGCGCGCCGTCCCGACTGCGCCGCGTGGCGGGAGAAACGCTGAAAGATGCCGCCGAGCACGTCCGACGCACCAACGATATCCCAGGCGAAAGGTTGCTGGGCACGCCTCGTCTTGAAGTAGCTCGAGACGACGGTCAAGTCGGGCGACAGCACTGCCAGATCTTTCACCCGCGGATCGTCGGTGTAGAGACAGCATCGATCCTCATACCAGGAGCGCAACTCATACTTCATGTGCCCGTCCTCATGTCCTGCGGCCTTCCATAATAGAACTTATGTGCTATTATACTTGGTCTGTTCCGGAGAATGCACGGTGTGCTCGTCCCTTTCGCCGACCCTCAGACCTGTAATGTGCCTACGAGGCTGCCTCAAATGCCACCAGGCACGATGCCGCGATGAGCCCAATTGCCGGCGCGATGTAACGGAAAATCGACACCAGAGTCCGGCGCTCGAGCTCCAATGATTTCGCCTGCCAGGCTGCCGCGAGCACCAGCACGCCACTGGCCAGCGAGAGCACCAGACCGATCGTAGCGCGCTCGACCAGGCAGAATGCGAAGGCGCAGATCGCGCCGGAGCCGCAGATGACGAGCGCGACCATGAGCGCACGCCGTGGTCCAAGGATGACCGCCAGGCCCCGCTGTCGGAGCGCCGCATCGGTATCCACGTCGGGCAGCGCGTTCGCCAGATGCGCGGCCAGCAGCAGAAAAGCACCAAATGGGTACACGAGTACTATCTTCCAGGTCAGCATGCCGGCGACCAACCAGATCCAGGTGAGAAGCGAGAGGAAGCTGACCATGTAGGGGACGGGGCTGAAGGGCGTGCGTTTGAGTCGCAGATCGTAGGCGATGCCCGATCCGAGGCCCACTGCAGCGATGGCCAGTGAAACGAGGCCGAACGTCAAGGCGACTCCGCAACAGAGCACAGCTCCCCCGGCTCCCAATTCGAGCGCCACGTGTCC
>JANWJD010000054.1 GCA_025449555.1 Chloroflexota bacterium
CGGGCCAGACTGTCCATGACCACTCTCATCAGGCCCTCGGTAACACGGTCCGTCGCGGCAAATTCATCGCCCACCAGATACCCCTCGAGCATCTGGCTCACGATGTTCATGGCCCCGATGGCGGTATACCGCGCCGGCACGGTGAACGTAAGAGCCGGATCCACCACGGCCACGCGCGCAAAGAGATGCGGACTGCGAACTGTCGCCCTGGTGCGCGATTCCTCGTCGTAGATGACGGCTCGGTCGTTCGACTCCGAGCCGGTCGACGCAATCAATGGGACCTGGATGATTCGAAGGGCGCGCTCAACCGGCAGGCCCGCTTCATTCTTACGATGATTCGTGTACTCCCAGATGGAGCGATCGGTAAGCGCCACCACCGCAATTGCTTTCGCTGCGTCAAGGGCGCTCCCACCACCGAACCCGACAACGACGTCCGCCCGAAACTCCCGTGCGGCCTCACCGCCGGCATCGATCGCCCTGACGCTTGGGTTCGGGTTGATGCCCTCAAAGACCGACACAAAGACGCCCTCGTCTTCGAGTGTCGCGCGCAGGCGCTTGATCAGGCCACTGCGTCGAGCGAAGGTACTGCCCGTCACCAGCAGTGCGCGCCGACCCTGGGCGGCGGCCTCCCGTCCGACTTCGTCGATCACTCCCGCCCCGAATACCACCCGGGTGGGAAGAGCAAAAGTAAATGTGTCCACGTGATCCTTTACGCCGTTGTCCGGCCCGCAGCCTGCTGGCTATAGTGGGCTAGAGTTGCTTTCGGTATCAGAGAGGTGGTCGTGGGCCGATCGCGCCATCGCCGGCTCGCTGGTGATGATTCAACCTTTCCGCACATGACAACAGGCTCGTATTGCAGGTTCGGAGCGACATGACTGTCTGGGTATTGATCGTAGCCGAGTGGCTCCTGGTTATAGCAGGCGTGGCCGTGGCAGAGATCATGTTGCGCAAGCGCCTCCGCAGCTGACCGGCGCTGCGCCTACCACGCACTCGTTCCGCGGAACGGCCCGAAGGCGTGGCCCCATGACTACGGCCATTCCGTCGATTTCGGCCCGGCCCATCTTCGGTTCATTATAAAGAGAGGGGTTGGTGCGGGACGTAGCGTGTCGCTCCAACGTCCAAGTAGATGGATGTGAAGGAGCGCGTTATGACGTCGGACCGAGGGGCCATCATCACCTGGCTGGGACATGCCGCGACCAAAATCGAGGCAGGCGACGGCACAGTCATTTTGATCGACCCATTCCTTGAAGGGAATCCGACCACGCCTGACAACTCCAGGGCTCAGGATCGAGTCGATCTGATGCTCATTAGCCATGGACACGGCGACAACATGGGCGATGCCGTGAAACTTGCGCAGCAGCACCAACCGCACATCATTGCTATGAATGAACTGTGCGGATACCTCTCGAGCAAGGGCGCTAAAAATTGTAGCGGTGGCAACACCGGAGGAACCCAGGAGTGGAAGGGTCTGCGGATCACCATGGTGAATGCGGTTCACAGCTCCAGCATCCAGGATGGCGAGCAGACCATCTACGCCGGACTGGCGGTAGGCTTCGTCATTCGCTTGAGCGACGGCTTCACCATCTATCACGCGGGAGACACAGATGTCTTCGCCGGTATGGAGCTTATTGGCCGTCTGTATCACCCGGACGTGGCGCTACTTCCGATTGGAAGCCACTACACCATGGGTCCGCTCGAAGCCGCCGAGGCGATTCGACTGCTGGGAATCAAACATGTCATTCCTATCCATTACGGCACGTTCCCCATTCTCTGGGGCTCGCCCGAGGCGCTGAGCCGGGAAACTTCCGCCATCTCCGACCTGAAAATCATTCCACTCAAGCCCGGAGAAACCGTGAGCCAAGCTGAACTGAGTTAAGCCGGCCGCCAACAGCTACCTTCAACAATGTCGGAAGGATTGTAGGCCGGTCGCTCCGTCGCCGGCTCGCTCGTGGATGCTCGATCTCACCCCAAACGACAACTCCGCACAGAGCTGACCTAACTGTCATACAAAATCGTGGGCTCCCGATACAGACGCGGCTGGAGTGTGTCCAGATGGCGATCCAACGACGTTCGTGCATCCTCGAGTGATCTCGTGTCTCGTAACATCTCTAAGGGCACATTCACCCGCAGAGCCCGTCCCTCCAGAATGACATGGCGTGTGATGCCTGCTGGAATGAGAACGTTGCGCAAAGCCATGGTGACGACCTGCGACCGCGTAATCGTCGGGAACGACACCAGGGTGACCTGGCCGGCTGACGATTCACACACGGATTGAGCCAGCTCCTCGACACTCGCCGGATCGCTGTCCACGCGGGTCATCCCGTGCTCATACATATCGACCAATGCGCGCAATTGCTCGGCTCGCGAGTGCGGGTACTCTTCGACTCGCGTTACGGCGGCCATCCGATCCGTGCTGAGCAGGACGGCGACTGTGCTGGGCGACGCAAGCGCGTCGGCTGCACCCAGTTCCGCAATCGGCCCCACCGCTACCCCCGGAATATCCCTGGCCCGATTGACCAGCGCTTCAAATGGCATCGGCGTGCTGTGACTCCAGGTTCGCAAATTCACCGTGCCTGCTCCGGAATAATCGATGACCTGCACCATTCCATACGCCAGGCCGAGAGTTTGTAGCGCCTGCAGGCGGTTGGTGCCGTCCAGCAGCACGTAACCGTCCAGGTGAGGTACGGTGCCTACCATCAACGGATCGCGCAACAGCCCATCCGTGACGAGTCGCCGTTCGATCCGCTGTGCGCGATCGGGATCCGCCAGTTCATGTGGTCGGATGGACTGCAGCGACACGAGATCCAGCGCGCCGCCTTGCCTCCTATCCACGACCTAACACTTTTCGAAGTGCGCGACATCGAACACGAACAGCGTCGCGCCGCCAACCTCCACTTCCATGGGATACGGCATGTAGACCTCACCGGGCTCTACCACCGGGGGAAGCGGCGTCACCTGCTCCGTGCGAGCGTGACACTTCGTTCGGATGATCTCCAGTACCTGGTCGACATCTCGCTCCGCGACCCCGGCGAAGACAGTAGCATTCTGTCTGCGCAAAAAGCCGCCGGCACTCTTGAAATGCGTCACGCCGAAGCCGGCCTGGGTAAGTGCCTTTACAACGCGCGACGCGTCGTCGATGTGCACGATTGCCATGACCATCTTCATGTCGGCTGTGCAACTTCCTGCAGCAATGGAGCCAGTTTGTCCATGAGCGCCCGATGGACGCCCTGCGAATCCTGGGTACCGTCGACCGTCACCCACCGCTCGGGATGTGCTTCCGCCATTCGGTGATATCCCTCCCGTACGCGTTCGTGGAAAGCGATGTCCGGCGCGTCGAGTCGATTGTGTGCGCCGCGTCGGTTCACCCGTTCCAACCCAACTTCCACCGGAACATCGACCAGCACAGTGATATCGGGTGTCACACCACGGGTCGCGATCCGCGTCAGGTCACGCACGATTTCCAGATCGAGCCCGAAGCCGTATCCCTGGTACGCGACGGTTGAATCGGCATAGCGGTCGACGATCACGGTCTGCCCCCGTTCGAGTGCCGGCAAGATCGCTTCGGACACCAGCTGCGCACGTGACGCCGACAGGAGCAACGCCATGGTCAGCGGGCTCTGGGCGGGCCCATCCAGATCCAAGAACATGTGGCGCACTGCTTCACCGACGGGCGTGCCGCCAGGTTCACGTGTCTCCACCACGACATGACCGCGTGTCCGCAACTCTGACGCGAGCAGATGCGCTTGCGTCGACTTGCCGCTGCCGTCGGGTCCCTCAAATGTGAGAAAGAGGCCCATAGTTAGACGAGGTCTTCGTACTCCCGTGGGAAGAACTTGACGCGACGGTTTGGCTCTTTGCCGCGACTGCGAGACCCGACATTGTATCGTTCGGCCAGTTGATGTTGAAGTCGGCGTACATGGGCGTTCTGTGGCGCGACCTCCATGGTGCGCGATCGTTCCAGCACCTCGCCGATTGCCTGCTCGGCTTCTTCCAGTGCGGATGTTGTTACATCCCGATCTTGCGAGCCGAGGTTGAAGACGCTGGCGAGGCAACTCTGCATTTGCCCGACGGTGTTGTTCTTGAGCACATAGACCGGAATCGCTTGCGCCTCCGCATCCCGGAGTGGCTCAGGCTTGCGCCGGTAGTAATTCTTCAAAGTCAGCACGAGATCGGCTTCCTGCACCTGGTGGGCGATCGTGACCGGCACGCGCAGTTCCCGCACGGCGGCTTCCAGCCGATTGCGGCTCACGCCGAAGGGGAACACGCGCAGCGGTTGGAGTGCGCCGTTGCCCACCCGACCTGCCCGCGGCAGGGGGGTCGTGGGGATCTGCCCGGTGTGGG
Organism: Chloroflexota bacterium; assembly: GCA_025449555.1. Taxonomy (GTDB): domain Bacteria; phylum Chloroflexota; class UBA5177; order UBA5177; family UBA5177; genus JANWJD01. The sequence goes on from JANWJD010000054.1 coordinate 4,342, forward strand.
GGCGTTCCGCGGCAGGTGGTTTCTGCTCCTCGACGTGTACCACGCCTTGCTCGTCGCGCGTGCGAATTTCGCCGGCAATGGGAAAGCCTCGCAGCAAGCTGTCCACCATTTCGGCGACGTCAGGATGCACCACCACGTGGTTCCAGTCCTGAATCTCGACGACGACGTCGAAAGTCGGTGGCGCTTTGCGTTCGAGCACCGTTTTCTGCGTACCCCGCCGGCGCGCTTCCTCATCACCCAGCGTGACGGCCTGGATCCCCCCGATCAGATCGCTCAGAGTTGGATTCTGCATCAAGTTTTCCAGCTCGTTCCCGTGCGCCGTACCGACCAGTTGCACGCCGCGCTCCGCGATCGTCCGTGCGGCGCTGGCTTCCAGTTCGGTGCCGATTTCGTCAATCACGATCACCTGTGGCATGTGGTTTTCGACCGCCTCGATCATGACGGCATGCTGTCGTCCGGGGCTCGCCACTTGCATGCGGCGAGCTCGGCCGATAGCGGGATGCGGGATATCGCCGTCTCCGCCGATTTCGTTCGACGTATCGACGATGACAACTCGCTTTCGAAGATCATCGGCTAACACGCGTGCCACTTCGCGCAACATGGTCGTCTTGCCCACTCCCGGGCGCCCGAGCAACAGAATACTCTTGCCCGACTCGACGATCTCTTGCATTGTCCCGATCGTGCCGTAGATCGCGCGGCCCACGCGCAGCGTCAATCCGATGATCAAGCCGGCCCGGTTGCGGATGGCGGAAATGCGATGCA
>JANWJD010000055.1 GCA_025449555.1 Chloroflexota bacterium
CAATCGCCCAGGCGGCAGCACGGCTGGTGCAGCACGGACAGGTGATTCTGATCGACGCCGGGACCACGACGCTTCAGGTTGCCCACCATCTTCCGGCCGACTTGCGTGCCACGGTCGTGACGAACAGTCCTCCTGTGGCGATCGCGCTGGCGGCGCATGAAATGGTCGATGTGATCGTGGCCGGCGGTCATCTCTATAAGGAATCACTGGCCAACATCGGAGCAGCGACGATTGAGGCCCTAGGGCGCGTCCGCACCGACATCTGCTTCCTGGGTGTCGCCGGCTTGCACCCCGACGCCGGCATCAGCGTGCTGGTCTATGAGGAAGCATACGTGAAGCGCGCCATGGTCGAGGGGGCCGGAGAGGTGGTGGCCCTCGCCTCTGCCGAGAAGCTCGGCACCGCGGCTCCTTATGTAGTGGGCCCGCTTGACCTCTTGACCCAGATCGTCACCGAACGGTCGGCCACGGAAACCGTGCTGGAACCGTACCGTGCGCGTGGACTGTCAATCGTTCTGGCGTGACGCCCCAGCCAGTTCAGGGGTATCTCCCAACTCCATCCCTCGTTCCTCGAGCAGCGCACGCACATACGCCACATCATCCGGTGAGATGGTCGCCAGCACCGGATTCCCCGGTACGGCCTGGAGGTGCGACCTCAGATCCGTGTCCTCGAGCAAACCTTGCATGATCTCCTCGTTCTCCACCTGCAGCATTGCGACCTGGGAGATCGCGCCCCGTCCCCATTCCTTCGCCCAGCGCCGCACCAACGCTCTGACTTCTTCCGGCAGAGGGCCGTCATGCAGGCGTTCCAACGTACCGATGATCTCCTCAGCCGACCCCGAGCTGTGATCGCGTGCCGTGTCCACTGCCCGGCGGAGACTGGCCGGTGTGATGCGCACCGAGCCATCTGTCGCCTCATCCGCAAACGGACGGAGCGCGGCTCGGACGTAGACGCTGGGGACCGGCTGTAGGAGGGTCACGCGCCCGTCGCCATCGATCCGTAAACAGGCACCCTGCAAGGCATCGTTGCCTTCGGTGAGTGCGGGCATGGGATGTGCCGTGTTTGTCACCAGCTTCTGTCGCATGGTATCCAGGTTTGCTATCGGCACCAACACTACCGTCCCGCTCACGCGCCGGCCCAGGAGCGGCGCTACCTCCGGATCGGCGCACAATCCGTCAAGGACGCGCTCATCGCCGGCCTGGAGCGCGGCGACACCGGGGTGGACCATCACCCGCTGGTGTCCGGCTCCCCACTCCTCCAGGGAGCGACGAACGTTTTGAGGAAGTGGGGTGGAACCTACCCGTTCGAGAAATCCAATCACGTCGCCGACTTCCATGCCGCTGCGTTGCGCATCGTACATGGCGGCACGGGTCAGATAGTACTCCACCACTTGCTCGGCCCGCACGCGTTGCGCGATGCGATCGAGTGTGTACAGAATATCCTCGCCTGTCGGCTCGAAGACCAGAACCTGGAAATTGGGCTGGACCACCACATTCGGTCGAGACGGGTTCGAGGCAGGCACCTCGCCTCGCAGGAGCCGGTGGCCGGTCTCGGTGAGTCGAAAGACCGAAAGCTCTTCATCCTCCGTCGATCCGAGATCGAGCATTCCCAGCCAGTGGAGCGCTTCCACCACCCCGTAGATAAATCCTCCTTCGATCGTATCCCAGTCGACCGATTCCCCTGTGTTCCTGGTATCGAAACTAAGCCCGAGCGAGTTGCTGCCCCAATACGGCTCTGGATCGGAGTAAAACGTACTGCCGTAGTAGTAGTGGCTGTACTGCCAGTTCCGCTCCAGCAGGAACTCGAAAGCGCGGCGACGGATGCGATCGACCAGGTGCGCGATCGGGATCCATGTTTCGGTGGGAAGGGTACCCACTTCATCTACCACCACCTTGCGTGCCGCTACGATCTTGGGGCCGGTCATCTTCGCGCGGGGCGAGATCGAGACGTCCGGGATCCGAGAAAGCTCTGACCATCGCTTGGTTCTAAGGTATGCATCGTACAGCCGTCGCTGTCGTAGTCCGGGCGCCTGTACCAGAAATCTCAGCACATCGTCTCCGGCTGCGAGGCCGCGCGCTCCCTGGTGCACCAACTGCAGATCTTCGGCCAGGGCACGCAGCAGCGGCAGCCGCCCCAGGTCCCATTCGGAGCGCACCGTTGCCGCACCCTCAGGCCGGCGAAACAGCCCATCAAGACGGATGAGGTGTCGTTTCGGTATCTGGCCGCGCGTCGAGAGCGGAATGGGCTCGTCACGCACCGCGGCCACCAGGAAGTAGAGATCGCGCAGCAAGCTGTCCCGATCGGCGAGATCTTCCGAAGAAGGTGCCGGTGAGGTTTCGATCGCGTGGACGGGCACGGGGATATGCCGCATCACTCCCTGTGGAATATACAGATATTGACCGAGATTGCCGAGTTCGACCTGCTGCCGATACGGACCCACGTTGACCGAAAAGAGGAGCCCACGCACGCCGAGTCGAGACACGATATCCTCGAAGCGGCCTCTGGGGCGGGTCATCGCCGGCGTGCCGACATTGACTCGATCGAGATCGGGCGAATCGATCGCTCCCTCCGACCCCAGTTGATGGCGCAAGGACGCGGTGAGGACCTCACCTCCCAGCAGCACCACCCGATCAAGCAGGTCTCGCTCGCTCGGCGTCAGCTCCGCGAGCAGGGATGCGATCGTATCGGCATCGTAGAGCGTCCGCGCGAGCAGCTGCAGCAGCTTGCCTTTGATCTTTCTGCCGGGTTCAATACCTCGCGCCGTGGCAGCGGCGTCCAACGAGGCAAGACTGTACGGCTTCAGGAGTTCCTCGGCCGACACCTGACGATTGATACGAGCCATCACGCGTCCTCCACGACCCGCGGCGTATAGCCGAGCCGTTCCAGCTCCCCCACGAGGGGGCGTGTCGCGGCCGGATCAATCGCGACCAGCCGGGGCGTGATGACCTCCACCAGTGCAGATCTCAAGGATGACGTTGCCAGGAGTACCTGCAGGAGAATATCGTCATCCAGTTCGATCAGCGTGAGATCGTCGTACAGGCGGACCTTCCCGTAGCTGGTCCACCAGGCATCGAGCACAGCGCGCACCTCCTCGGGCACACTGCCGCCGATTCGCTCCGTCAGAATGGCGAGCAGATCAGGGGCGGTACCGCCCTGATCGAATGCCTCCTGCGCACGCTGTCGGGTGAAGCGATAACGGAGTCCGGCAGGCGAGACATCCGCCAGATCTGTGGTCTCGGCCAGCATGGAGTGCAGCGAGAGGTCCGGATACCCGGCCGGCACCAGGATTTCCGGTGCGCCGCTGGAAGGGTCGACCTGGAGAATGAGTGGCGGCAGGGAGCGAGGCTCCACCTCGCCGGATGGCGGCGCGAACACCATGGCGGCCTCCGGTCGAGGACGGAAGCTGAGGGTACCGTCCTCCTGGCGGCTTGTATCCACCAGATGCAGCCAGGTCAGGGGACCGAGCAGCATCGACTCGATCAGTGGTGCCCAGACCTCCTGCCAACCCGCCCGCTCCTGAAGGTTGAAGCGGGTCTCACGGCCGGACGGGTGACTGAACCACCACTCGCCAGCCGGACCCTTGCCCGTACCCAGCAATTCAGGAGTAAGCGTCCAGAGCATATCGAGCCAGGCGGGTAGGTCGTACCATCGAGGCTCCGTCTCAACCGCAGCCAGCCGCATGATGAGTTTCGCCATCAGGTCTCGTACGGCACCACTTTGAGGTGCGCCCATCGCCAGCGGAGCGTGGTACGGAACCTGGAGGGTGTGCAGTTCCAGGGGCTTGCCCTCGATGCGTACGCTCCGGAAATCGAAAGCCTCGAACAGGGAGAGCCACGCCTCGACCAGCGTGATGGTGCGATCGGTGGGTGGAAACTGGAGCAGCGCGTGAAGAGGCTGCTGCTGTGGAACCAGGTGCGCGCTTTTCGCTTGCCCTGTAATGCTCAGGACATCCATCGCCAGCAGCATCGTGGCGGCAAAATCGATCAGGTCGGACGATTCACCGGTGCGCTCCGCCAGGGATCGTAGATCGGCTTCCGAGAGAACCGGTGATTGTGGACGCAGGGTCAACTCGGTCCCCCTGGAGCGCCCAAGCTGCGCCTTCGTACCGGAACCGGTCGCGGGTTCAGTCATCCAGCCGGACGACGGGACGATGGTCGTGCCTGCCGGCGCCGATGGGAGTTCTCTTCCTATACTCCCCCGCAGCACTTCGTGCCCCACGACCAGAAACACTTCCATCAGATCGAGTCCTGAGCGATCGCTGTGAAGATCCGTCTGGTCGGCCCGTTCAGCCCGACGGACGAGTTGTGCCAGCGGCGAACCGGCCATCGGGATGCGCACCGCCACCACCCGGGGTACTGTGTACCGCTCGCTTTGATAACGCCAGTCACCGATGTTGAATACCAGGCCAAGATTCACCAGCGTCGCAATCGCCTGATACATCTCGGTCAAATCCGACCCTCCCGAGAGCAGGTGATGTGCCGGGGCCACGATCGTCCCGACCTGTGCATCGACATCGAGGAGATCGATCAACTGCAAGAGAGTCCGCTCGCCATCGGTCAGCGTGGCCAGGGCAGCATCGACATTCTCCGGATCGGCCAGGCTCACGGCGAGCGTCGCCGCCAGTTCGATCTTGTTTCGGCCTCCTCCCCGGAGTCCACGACGCCGCGCGATCTCGCGCAGTTCCGTCATGGTGTGCGTCTCGAGCAGCGAGCCAAATTGAGATCGCTCCGGTTCCTCGTCGGGAGGATCGGCGGCCAGGCTCAGAACCTGCTCCAGGGACGGTGCATCGCCATACACCTCCGGCGCCAGATCGGAAAACGACCGGGGCGCACGTACCCAATGGAGGAGCAACGCCGCAGCGTGACGGCAGTACTCACCCGCTCCACAGGTGCAATTCGTGTGGATACCTTTGGCGTCGGCGCGCACCGTTACCCGCGCCACTTGCCGCCAGGTTCCCCGCACGTCCGCGCTCAGCCCATCGGTATACATCGTGGGATTCCCGACATGGCCGGCACGTTGCCAGGCATCACCCCGTATAAAGGCGCTTCCGCTGCAGAGCACGCGCACTTCGGGCTCGCGGAGTCGGAGCAGGGCAGCGGCCTGCATCGAGTTCTTCGTGGTCATCGGTTACTCGTCGCCGGCCGCCCGCACCAGTGTGAGATGGCGTGGGGGAGAGGGTGCGATTGAGGGCGGAATGGTGTCCCGCGGCTCCTCTCCGTACACCGCCGGCCGGTAGTCCGCAATCTCGTTCTCGTACAGAATCTCGTACCCGTAGCCCTGTTCGGTGAGGAACATCTGTCGGTTGGCCGCAAACTCTTGATCGCGGGTATCACGCGTGACGAGCGTGTAGAAGTGTGCGAACGAGCGGTCGTGCTTCGGTCGCAACACGCGCCCCAACCGCTGCGCCTCCTCCTGACGCGAGCCGAAGGTGCCGGAAATCTGCAATGCCACGTTGGCATCCGGCAGGTCAATCGAGAAATTTGCCACCTTCGAGACGACCAGCAGGCGAATCTTCCCCTCGCGAAAGGCGTCGTACAGCTTCTCCCGCTCTCGGGTCGGGGTTTTACCCGTAATAAGCGGCGCCTCGTAGCGCTCGGCCACCGTCTGCAACTGATCGAGGTACTGGCCGATGATCAATACCTGGTCGTCCTCATGCTTGGCCACCAATTCGTCGAGCACCAGCAGTTTTCGCGGGTTCTCGGCCGCGATGCGGTACTTTTCTCGCTCGTCGGCGACGGCATACTCCAGCCGCAACTCGTCCGGCATGGAAAGCCGGATCTCGTGGCACAGCGCGGTGGCGATCCAGCCCTGCCGCTCCAGCTCGCGCCAGGGCACATCGTACTTCTTGGGTCCAATCAGCGAGAAGACATCTCCCTCACGCCCGTCCTCCCGCACCAGGGTAGCGGTCAAGCCCAGGCGACGCCGCGCCTGGATCTCGGCCGTGATGCGGAACACCGGCGCCGGCAGTAGATGGACCTCGTCGTAGATGATGAGCCCCCAGTCCCGCTCGTCGAAGAGGGCAAAGTGGGGAAACTCGTCGGTGCTGCGTCGCCGGTAGCTCAGGACCTGATAGGTGGTCACGGTCACCGGCCGGATGTCCTTGTGCTCCCCGCTGTACTCGCCCACCATGTCGGGCGTGAGGTCGGTCTTGTCCAGCAGTTCACTCATCCATTGACGCGCCGCGACGATAGACGGCGTGAGGATCAGGGTATTGGCCTGGACCTGATTCATGATGCCGAGCCCCACCAGCGTCTTCCCGGCGCCACAGGGCAGCACGATGACTCCGCTCCCGCCTCGAGCCGTTCCACCGGCGTGGAAAACAGAAACGGCTTCGCGCTGATAGTCGCGGAGTGAGAAGGGCAGGTCCTCACTCAC
>JANWJD010000056.1 GCA_025449555.1 Chloroflexota bacterium
CGCAGCGCGGGCACATGCCGCCGGTGATGCTGAAGCTGCGATGCTCCTTCAAGGTTCGTCCGGCGCGCTCCATGCTGACTAAGCCGGCTCCGCTGATCGAGGCAACGTTGAAGGAAAAAGCTTGGGGCGAGCCTATGTGCGGCTTGCCAAGCCGGCTGAAGACGATGCGCAGCATCGCGTTGGCGTCGGTGGCAGTGCCGACGGTGGAGCGCACGTTCGCGCCCATCCGCTGTTGGTCGACAATGATCGCGGTCGTCAGCCCGTCGAGCACGTCGACCTCGGGCCGCGCCAGCGTCGGCATGAAGCCCTGCACAAAGGCGCTGTACGTCTCGTTGATCAGCCGCTGTGACTCCGCGGCGATCGTGTCGAACACCAGCGAACTCTTGCCGGAGCCCGAAACCCCGGTGAACACTGTCAACCGGCGCTTCGGGAGCTCGACGCTGATGTTCTTGAGGTTATTTTCGCGCGCCCCGTGCACGCGGATCAGATCGTGGCGGTCGGCAGCGCGCAGCGCAGGCGACTGCGCGTCCGTCCTCGTCGCTGTACTTGTGTCGCCGTAGCCGCCCGTGGCCATTGGCTTGGGGATGGTGCGGCGCTCCAAGCGAGTTCAGGCGTTCGCGGGTTGTGGCGTCGGTTGCAAGAGTCGGAACTCGTTTCCAGACGGATCCCGAAACGAGGCGTCGACGCCGTATCCGCGTTCGCCGGCCGGACGGGTGAATTCGATGCCTCTCGACTTCAACTCTTCATAGGCGCCAAAGCAGTCGTCGGTCGTGAACACGATCGAGCTCAACATTCCTTTTGCAACGGCGTTTCCCACCTGCTCCGCAGTGACCTCATCCATTGGAATGCCGGGCTTCGCAAGGACGATGGCTATCTCCGGTTGATCCTTCGAAGCAACAGCAAGCCAGCGGTAGGCGCCGTTCTTCACGTCTTCACTCACGTCAAAGCCGAGTTTTCGGAAGAACTCCAGCGCCTCGTCCTGGTCGCGCACCCACACGGTCGCGTTCCTCACTTGCAATGTCATCCTGTTCTCCTTTGCCGGATTGAATTACATTCAATCCTATCCGTCCGGCCGACGTTGCGTCTTCTTCTATCCTGCTCAATTGGGGCCGGTCGACAGCATGCAACACGCATGGTGGGATCACGAGTGCGATGAGCGCGGGAAGGTGCTGGGCTCGGTAGCGCGTCGGCGTGAGCCGGTACACGCGATGGAACGCCGACGTGAAAGAACCGACGCTCGCGAAGCCCACGGAGATGCAGATGTACGCGACGGAGTAGTCTGTGTTGCGCAAGAGAAAAGCAGCTCGCTCCAGTCGCCGGCTACTCAGGTACTGATGTGGTGTTTCACCAAACGCCGCGCGAAACTGCCGCGCAAAGTGCGAACTTGACAGATGTGCCGCCCGCGCAATGTCCGCGATCGAAATCGTTTGGGCGTGGTTCGCATCGATGAAATCGCGTGCCCGAAGCAAATGTCGCGATAGCTCCGCCCGTTGTCGTTGTCGCCCGCTTCGTTGCGTACCCGCTCGCATCATCCCACCTCCGCGCTGCACGCATCGGCGTCGCCGACGAGCGGTAGAGTGGAAGAGCCGGTCATATTCAATCTTAGCCGCGCATCGCCCTGGCCCGTCGGATCGCCGCATCGTGCGCCGTGGCCTCGAGTGAGTCGTCCAGAGGCTCGAGTTCGTAGTCCGGATACCGCGGCTTCAGTGCCAGGTGCAGCAACAAGTCGGCGAATGCCGGGTTCTTGGGCAACAATGAGCCGTGCACATACGTTCCGAACACATTGCCGGTGCGCGCACCCTCGAATCCGTCTTCGCCGTTGTTCCCATGTCCCTGGATGACCCGTCCCAGCGGTGCCGCCCCCGCCTGTAAGTAGGTCCGGCCACCGTGGTTTTCGAATCCAACGATCGTCCCACCTTCCCACTCCACGACAATGTTCCCGACGCACCGGGGCACATCGTGGCCGGGATGGACGGTGTAGGCGTCGATGATTCCCAGCCCTACCAGTTCCGGCCCCTCCGCCGGACGGTAGTACTGCTGCAGCAACTGGTAGCTGCCGCACACGGCGAGAAACGGTACACCGGCCGACACGTGGTTTTGAATCGCCTCCCTATGCCGCTCGCGTAGGTCGCGTTCTACCACGGTCTGTTCTCGATCCTGGTCACCTCCCATGAAGTAGAGGTCCACTGGATCCGGCGGGAGCGACTCTCCCAATCCGATCTGGTGCACCCGCAGTTCGATTCCCCGCCACGCACAACGCTTTTGCAGCGTAATGATATTGCCACGATCACCGTACAAATTCAGGAGCCCGGGATAGAGATGTACGAGGTGGAGCGTCGGTCTCACTCATTCCTCCCAGTACGGGTTCACGTGCCCAAGACGGGTCAACACGCCGCGCACGTCGAGCATCGCGGTATACGTGGGCACCACGAACAACACCTCCCCAGCGCCCAGTCCCGCCAGCGCGTGGACCAGGCCGGCCTCGGTGTTCAACTCGATGCGACTCTTGCCTCCACGCTCGTCACTGACCTCGGCATACTTGAACCTGAGCGCCATGTCGGGCGCCCGCGTGCCTGAGAAAGCGACCTGTCCGGTGTGGCCGGCCAGCATTTCAACATCCGCATCCCAGATCCAGGACACGTCGTGACCATCTGCCGTGTTGTCGTTGAGCAGCATCAGCAGATTGGCCTTTTCACTCGATTGCAAGATCGTACGCATCACCTCGTTGAGACCCGCCGGATTCTTGGCCAGCGCCAGGTAAACTGTATGTCCATCGACCTCCAGCCGCTCCATCCGTCCGAATGCCGCTGTCGCGTTTCCGAGAGCAGTCGCGATCTGTGACATGTCGATTCCAAGCGCCGTGGCCGCCGCTGCAGCCGCCAGGGCGTTGTAAACGTTATACAAACCTGGAAGTGGAAAGTGCACAGACGCACTCACGTCGCCGGCTGCGAGGGTAAAATCCGACCCGTCAATACCGCGCAGACGGACATTCTCGGCACATACGACCGGCTCCGGACGAACGAATTCACAGTTCGAACAGCGGTAGTGACCGAGATGCCCCAGCGTGACGAGCGTGTATTCGATTGGCCCGCCGCAGCGGGGGCATGTCTTGACGTCGCTCGCATGTTCGCCGGTGGAACCCTTGTCCGGCACGGATGAAATGCCAAAGTACAGCGGGCACTCGCTGTTGTTCACTGCTACCTCGGCCACCAGCGGGTCGTCCGCGTTGGCAATCACGATCGCCGCAGCCGGGAGCCGTGCAATCGCCTTCGACCAGAGACGGGCAACCATGGCTACTTCGCCGTACCGATCGAGCTGATCGCGAAACAGGTTATTCAGCAGCAGCTTCGACGGCTGCACCAGCTCCACGACTTCGGGAAGGGCCGCTTCATCTACCTCAAAGAGACCGAACGTGGATACCTCACTCCGGATTGTCCCCCAGAGGTCGAAGCGCGCGATCAGAGCACTTGCGACCCCTCGTGTCAAGTTGGATCCCGAGGCGTTGCGTAAGACGCTGACACCGGCTTCGGTCAGAATCGAGGCAAGCATGCGACTGGTCGTCGTCTTGCCGTTCGTGCCGCTGACGACAATCGTACCCCTCTGAAGCTGCGATGCCAACTCCCGTACGAGGTGTGGCTGCACCCGCGTGGCGAGCAGTCCCGGCAGGGAGGTCCCTCCACCCTTGCCAAGCGACCGGGTCATCACCGCTGCCAGCTTGCCCACGAATAAGGCGAGCATGGTGCGGGGGGACACGGTCACGCGACGCGCGCTGCCCGCCCTACTGTCCATACTTCAGATCCCGCGTGGACGTCACCTATGCTCCGCCAGGAGGGCCGCGATGTTGTCGCCGTAGATCCCTTCCTTCACCTCTTCGGCGATCGGAAGTCGATCGATCTTGTCGAGTTCGTTGGCCGGATCGCCTTCTGGGTAGCCCGAGCCGAAGAAAATTCGCTGCGAACCCACCCGGGCCAGCGTGATCTCATCCACCTGGGCCAGGCTCGTCTCGAAATAGACGTTTGGTGTATCCCACAGCTCCCGGAGCACGTTGGCTTCGCCGCCACTTCGTGCCCCGAGATGAGGAATGATAATGTCCAGCGAGGGGAATCGCAGCACGAATTCGAGCGTCACAGCCAGGCTCTCTTCGAACATTACCGGGAGGTTGTAGAGCGCCGCGGCAGAGGTCAACGCTTCAAATTCGGGTGATTCCATCAAATGTACGGCCCACTCCAATTCGTCGCGGTCCAGCAGACCCTGCCGATCGATTCCGGTGCCTATCCAGCGGTGCCAGCGAATGCCGGCGTAGTCGCCGAGATTCACGGGAGTGATCAGCTCGTCCGCCCGGGTGTCGGTATATGGGTTGCCGCCAATGTAATAAAACGGCCAGAGATTGTGTTCGCGTGCCACGCTCAAGATGTGCCTATTTTGTTTCACGAGGTCTGCTGAATGCGGATGCGCAAACACCACGGCACTGCCGACATTCGCGCCCGTCAACACGGAGAGCGCCTGTTCCACCGGGTATCGCTCACTGTCAAGCGCGACATGTGCATCGACGATCATCGGGATTCCTTCCGGCCAATGATAAAATGAGCGGCTCGCCACCCCGGTTGAAGTTCAGTCTTGCACATGGCCGGGCGCCTTCAGTCGCGTCTGTGTCCGGGCAAGGAGGTGGGAGTGAACGGAACGCACCAACACGTGTCGCAACCGCCTTTTAGCGCGCTCGGGCTCGAGAGTCTGCAGGAGTGGGCCCGAGCCCACGAACTCCCGGCATATCGGGCGCTCCAGTTCTTCCATGCTTTGACGAAGTTAGGCATCGGAGAATTCGGTGAACTGACCGAGTTCCCGCTCGACCTGCGGCGCCGAATCGGCGCTGAACGCCCGCTGCGGAGTCTGCAAGTCCGCATGCACCTGCATTCTCCAACCGACGGCTCACAAAAAGTCCTTTTCGCGCTGGCGGATGGCATGACGGTCGAGACGGTGTTGATTCCGTCGACCCGGAGCGCTGATCCACGGCGCTACACCGTCTGTGTGTCGTCACAGGTAGGCTGCCCGGCCGGCTGCACCTTTTGCGCCACCGGCTTGAGTGGCTTTGGTCGAAACCTCACCGGGTACGAGATCGCGGACCAGGTCATGTACTTCGCCCAGGCGCTTCGTCCCGAGGGAAGACGCGTGACGAATGTCGTCTTCATGGGAATGGGAGAGCCGTTTCTCAACGTCCCGTCGGTACGCGATGCCGTGCAGCGCCTGACCGATCCGGCCGGCTTCGGCCTGGGACAGCGCCACCTCACGGTGTCGACCGTGGGCATCGTGCCGCAGATTCGAAAGTTTGCGCAGTGGGGTGGTCAGGTGAATCTCGCCATATCACTGCATGCACCCAATGACGATCTGCGCAGCTCGCTCGTTCCGTACAACCAGCGGTTTCCCATCAAAGACCTCATGGACGCCGCTCGCAATTACATCGCGTCGACGCGTCGACGCGTCAGTTTTGAATACGTCCTGCTCAAGGGCACCAACGACTCCCTCGACCTGGCACGAGAACTGGCACGACTGTTGCTGCCGTTCGGCGGCAGCGCTCACGTCAACCTCATTCCGTGGAATCCGTTCCGCGAGGGCCGGTTCGTCCGAAGCGAAGGCCCGGACGCCGACGCGTTCGCGCGGGCCTTGCACGAAGGTGGCCTCAACGCCACCATCCGCTACTCCAAAGGGCTCGACATCAGCGCTGCGTGCGGGCAATTGCGCGACACCGTCGAACTGAAAAAGGCGTCCAACCCTTCGTCGGACGCCGCGGATCTCACGCCGCTTCAGCGCACAATCGCATAGTCCCAGATCGACGAATCGAGTCGATTAGACCTTTTGCAGCGTGCGCTGACACCGAGTGCAGATGTGCACCGAACGCATGGTGCCTTCGATCATGATCTTCGTCTTGTGGACGTTGGGGTTGAAGACCCGATTCTTTTTCGGGGCGCGTCGAGCCCACCCGATACTGTGCTGGTTTCGAATATAGCGGCCAAACATCTTCGTCTTGCCGCAGACATCACATTGAGCCACGAGGCTACCCCTCCCAGACGAAAAAAACCGTAGACAAACTCTCGAAAGTGTAGCACGGGTGGGCCCGCGGCCGAAATTGTTTGCGGTCCGTTACGGCTTCAAGTCGAGATTCAAAGTGTCACCCGGTGCGATGCCGGCAGCCTTGAAATACCCCAGATTGACCTCCACCGCGTACTGGTACGACGACGCCGGAGTATGCAACGTCCTGGTAAGCGGGGCCATGTCCTGGATTTCCTGCACCGTTCCTTTCGAACTCAGAAAGGCGATCGAGAGTGGGATGTACGTGTTCTCCATCCAGAACGAGTCAAGGATAGGCGACGGCCAGACGAAGATCATCCCACTGTCCGGATCAAGGGATGTTCGATTCATCAGACCTGTGGTCTGCAGTGCCTCCGTATCTGCGACCTCCAGACGGATGAGAACGGTATTGCCGGCCTTCGTGGTTATAGTTGCATTTGGCGCCGGGTACGCGGACTTCGCGTAGTCCGGCACTCGAATCCGATTCGTCTCGCTATACCCGTTGGTCCCCCAAGAATCGGTAGTATCGTAGCGATACTTCACGCTGCCGACGTGAGTCGAATCAGGGTCCTTCAGGGTAAAACTCAAACCGTGAAATTGGGCACCTTCCGCACCATGTATCACACCGGAAGGATATCCCTTGATAGCTGACACGACACCCGCGGGGCGTACCAGGTAGGCGAACACGTTTCCCGCCGGACTGTCAGCGGAGCGGACAATTCCCTGGAACAATCCGGATGGTCCAGGAGAGGAAAGTCGTGCTGGGACCTCGGAAATCTTGCGCGACCAGATAAGCGTCTCGGAGCCGTTTGCTCGAAGCACGGCGCCCAATCGGATACCGTTCTGGCGATAGATCACTGCGTTGGCGCCTGGAACACCTTGTATTGGCGCGGATTCCACGATCTCAGCAGCCGACGGTGCAGCCGGAGCACCCTGGGCAGCTCTGGGGACCAGTGCCAGTCCCACCAGGACGATCGTTGAGAGTATGACACCGTATCTCACACTGCCACTCCTTCCGGCACCAATTGCGCTCGAACCCACCCCACGAGGTACAGCGACCCGGCTACCACAAGCACATCCTCTAGGTGTGTTGCTTCCAGCGCTGCGTGCAACGCGGCAGTTGGGTCCTCGCACACGACGATATTCTCACCTGTCTTCCTAAAAGAGCGAGCGAGCGTGGCCGCATCCGTGGCGCGATCCGAATCCGGCGCCCGGGTTACGACGGCGATGTCGACGAGTTCGTCGATCTGGCTGACCATGGCCTCGACATCTTTGTCATCCAACGCCGCGAACAGGAGGACGATGCGTCGATCCGGAAAGTACGACCGCAGCGATGTTCCAAGTTCTCCCATTGCGGCCGGATTGTGCCCGCCGTCGAGCACAACCAACGGCGACGTCGAGAGAATTTCAAAGCGTCCTGGAACTCTCGTCTCTTCCAGGCCCCGTTGGATGTCGTGCACGGACAATTCGACGCTGCGCTTCTGGAGCGCTCGGGCGGCCGCGAACGCGGCAGCCGCGTTGAGAGCTTGAAAGTCGCCGGCCACCCGCAGTGGTATGTCAAGCGTGAGATCTGCCTCCGACAACGTCACCTCCAGCCCACCGATGGTCCGTTCCCGCGTGGTAACGAAGAAGTCGAGGTCCAGACACCGCAAGTGAACGCCCTGAGCAGCTGCGCGCTCCCTGATAACGCCCAACGCGGACGCGTCCCGCGTCGCCGTCACCGCGTCGCATCCCGATTTGATGATTGCTGCCTTCTCAGCCGCAATTTCCTCCACCGTGCTTCCGAGGATTCTGGTGTGCTCGAGCGAGATGTTGGTTACCACGGCGACGTCGGAATCCAGCGTGTTCGTGGCATCCAAGCGACCGCCCATGCCCGTTTCGACCGCGGCCCAGGTCACTCCGACATCCCGAAAGTGCAAAGCTGCCATAGCAAACAGAACCTCGAACACCGTTGGCCGACCCAGGTCGTAGTTGGGAAATGCATCGTGCTCCATGGCCTCGGATACTTCGGCCACACGATCGAAGCAGCGGACCCAGGCGCTCTCGTCGATCATCTCGTCGTTCACGGCGATGCGCTCGCGATACGTCTCGAGGTGAGGAGAGCGAAAGTAGCCGGTTTGGTTTTCGGCTGCCTGTAGCACGGATCCGATCATGGTGGTGGTCGAGCCTTTTCCGGTCGTGCCGGCCACATGCACCGAGCGAAAGTCACGATGAGGGTTGCCCAATTGCGCCAGCAGAAATTCCGCCCTTCGCAATCCTGCCGTCGCTGCCGGTACGTGCGGTCGCCGGTAGAGATCATGCAACCACGCAACCGTCCGGTCAAACTGAGGCGAACTGGTCACGAGTGGCGCTCCCGCAAAGTTTCCAGGCGCTCCTTGATGCGCTTTTCTATTCCCTGGTCGCTGGGCACGTAATAACGCCGGCCCCGCAAGTTATCCGGCAGGTATAGCTGTTCGACGTAGTGATCCTGGCCGTCATGGGCATACTGGTAGCCCTGCCCGAATCCCTGCGCGCGTCCCAGCGCAGTCACCGCGTTTCTCAGATGAAACGGGACCGGTTCATTGAGGTGACCTTCGACGTCGGCGCGCGCCGCGCCGTAGCTCACGATCGCTGTATTGCTCTTGGCGGCCGAGGCTAAATAAAGTGCGCACTCCGTCATCGGGAGATAGCCTTCCGGCATACCGATTGACTGCACGGCCGTGTGACAGGCTGTCGCCAGCATCAATGCGTTTGGGTCCGCCAGTCCGATATCCTCGGCCGCGAGAATGATCAGCCTGCGGGTAACGAACAGCGGATCTTCACCGGCTTCCAGCATGCGTGCGAGCCAGTACACGGCAGCGTCAGGGTCGGAGCCCCGCACGCTCTTGATAAAAGCCGATATCAAGTCAAAGTGCATATCACCCGTGCGGTCATAGAGGAGTGCCGGCCGCTGCATGGCGTCCTCGACTGCTTCCAGCGAGATAATCGGTCGACCCTTGTCATCGGTCGTGGCGACCGAGACAGCCATCTCGAGAGCGGTCAATGCGACCCGAGCATCTCCGTCCGACATGCGAACCAGCCGCTCCAGTGCGTCGTCGACGTAACCGACGTTTTGTTCACCGAGTCCGTTCTCGCTGTCCTGCAGCGCCCGTTGCACCAGGTGCATCACATCCGCATCCGACAGCTTTTCCAGGCGAAACACCCGGGTACGTGATAGCAGGGCAGCGTTCACGCTAAAGCTCGGGTTCTCCGTGGTCGCCCCGATAAGCGTCACGGTCCCGTTCTCCACGTGTGGGAGCACGGCGTCCTGCTGCGCCTTGTTGAACCGGTGGATCTCGTCGATGAACAACACGGTGCGCTGACCGTTGAAGTCGGTCAGTTTGCGCGCCGACTCCACGACGCGACGGAGATCGGCCACCCCCGCGGATACGGCGCTCAGCGAGACGAATTGTGCCTCCGTCACGCTGGCAATGATCTCTGCCAGCGTCGTCTTTCCGCTTCCCGGAGGTCCCCACAAAATGATCGAGCTGAGTCGATCGTGCTCGATAGTACGCCGCAGAACTTTGTCGGGACCGAGGATCGTATCCTGACCGACGAAGTCCTGGAAGGTACGGGGACGCATGCGAGCCGCCAGCGGCATCTGCGCTCGCTGACGGCTCGACCCGTCGCTCTCTTCCGGAGCCTGCATGCGTTCGATGTGCTCGGTCTACACCTTGCGAAGCGGAATCTTTTTCTCCAGCCCAAGCTTCACGATGTGCTCGTTTACGACATGAGCTGGAGCATTGTTGATGAAAACGTCAAGTACCACCACGGCCAGGGTGAAGTCCCAGAACTGTCCAGCAACTGGGACCAGGCTGGGAACGTCGATCGGCGAGAAGATGAGACCCACGGTCGCGATTGCCGCTGCCCGCTGCCACAAGGGGACGCGTTCATCCCGCATTAGGGCGTATCCCAGGCGGAGCAACTGGGGCAAGCGCATGATCGCTTGCATTTTGTTCGGCTTACTGATTCGGCCGCCCGAAACTCGGTGGAGTGCCTGCTGGCCCAAAATCCTTCCAAAAAACACGTTTTCCTCCTGCCGGCTGGTGTGACCAACGCGCCGGCTCTGTCATAGCCAGATTCGGTTGGAGCCTCACAGGGCTCACTCTCTAACATACGCGATACTGGACACAATTCGAGCGTAGAGGAGGCACGCGTGAACAATGCCGACGTAGCCGCGGCGCTCGCGGAAGTCGCGGAACTTTTGGAGCTGAAGAACGAGAGCGGATTCCGCATTCGAGCGTACGAGAATGCCGCCAAGGCCTTGAGTAATCAAACCGAAGATGTTCGCTCGCTGGTCGCAACCGGAGGACTGGTCAAGATCAAGGGAATCGGCTCCGGCATCGCGCGGACCATTGAAGAATTACTGTCCACCGGACATATCGTTTATCTTGACCAGCTTCGCAGTGAATTTCCCGAAGGCGTGCGACGGCTGATGAGCGTTCCGGGGGTCGGACCTTCTCTGGCTCGCAGAGTCTATGTAGAGCTGGGTGTAACGAACCTGGATGAGTTTCGGGTCGCGGCCGAAGACGGGCGACTTGCTTCGCTGCCGGGTTTGGGCGAAAAGTCCGCTCAAAACGTGCTGCGCGCCATGGAGCGAGTCAATAAGCAGGAGTCGAGGGTATCGATCGGGAAAGCCGTGCCGTTAGTCGAGGAGCTGATGGATGCGCTTAAAGATGTGCCGGGTCTCGATAATCTCGTGCCCGGCGGAAGCCTACGGCGATGGGCTCCGACCATCGGCGACATCGACATCATGGGCACGTCGACCGATGCTACCGTCGCCATGGGTTGCCTTGTGTCCTTGCCTCAGGTGCGCCAGGTGCTCAGCCATGGGCACACCAAGAGCACCATCATCACGGACAACGGACTCCAGGTCGATTTTCGCATCGTCGAGGCCGAGGCGTACGGCTCGCTGGTCCAGCACTTTACCGGCAGCCGGGATCACAACATCGAGCTCCGCGAGTTCGCATTGAGCCGGGGCCAGAGCCTGAACGAATACGGCATCCAGGACGTCAAGTCGGGGACTCGCATGTCCTTCTCCGACGAGACTTCTTTCTACGCGGCACTGGACCTGGAACTCATCCCGCCTGAGTTGCGTGAAGGACGTGGAGAGATATCCGCTGCGCGTGCGCGCCGGCTTCCGAATCTCGTGACGCTCGGCGATATTCGCGGCGATTTGCACGTGCATACCGAATGGAGCGATGGCACACTTCCCATCGAGGCCATGGTCGACGCGGCGCGCCAACGTGGCTACGAGTACATGTGCATTACCGATCACTCCGGTGGCATCGGAGTGGCCGGCGGCCTGAGTGAAGAGCGGATCCTGCAACAAATCGATGCGGTCCATGAGGTTGCCGGCGCCTCGTCCGACATTCACGTCTTGATGGGCTCCGAAGTTGACATTAGGCGCGATGGGTCTCTGGACTTCCCGGATCAGATTTTAGAGCGTCTCGATTGGGTGGTTGCCTCGGTCCATTCGGGCTTCAATCAGCCCGAGGAGCAGATGACCCAGCGCATCATTCGTGCGATGGAAAACCCCCATGTGGATGCGATCGGTCACCCGACGGGCCGCCTGATTGGGAAGCGTGAGCCTTACGCGGTGGACATGGAGGCTGTCTTCGCTGCCGCAGCTCGCACCAGGACTGCGCTTGAGATCAATTCATTTCCGGAACGGCTCGATCTGGTAGATGTGCACGCGAGACGTGCCAAGGATCTCGGGGTCATGCTGGTGATAAACACCGATGCCCACGCACCGATCCACCTCGACAACATCCGCTACGGCGTGGCGATGGCGCGGCGCGGCTGGGCCGAACCGGCGAACGTGTTAAATACGAAGACTTTCGGGGACCTCTGTGACTGGCTTAAGCGCGACGGGCCATAGCCTTCAAGATCGAAAGGACGACCTTCCGACTCGCATCGTTTTCCAGCACCGTGATAACCGTCGTGAGTCCGATCTTTCGACGCACGCTCTTGCTCTTGCCGGCGATCCCGGATGCTCCCGGCGCGCTGGAATCACCGCGGTTCAAGAACACGTACGCGGCGGCAGCCGCGCCCAACACCGCGACCGAAGCGAGTGCTCCAATCGGGACGCTCACAGATATGTTCGAGCCCTGCTGATCGTCTTCTCCCATTCCTGACTCCGATCTCCTTGGTGAGCACCTCGAGGCCGCACATCAATCGCATCTGCTCATGTCGTGAGCCCCTCGTGTGTCTCTGCAATACTGCCGCCATTGTACCGTAGAGACGTTCGTTACAATCGCTGGGGAGTACGTTTTCATGAGAATTGCCGTCATCAGCGATATCCGGGGGAACTTGACCGCGCTGCAAAGCGTCCTGACTGCGATCGACTCTGAAGAGGGACGCCTGGATGGGATTGTGTGCGCCGGCGACGTGGTCGGCCTGGGTCCCCATCCCAATGAAGTGGTCGAGGTATTCAGAGAGCGAAACATTGAGGTCGTGCTCGGCAATTATGATGACGCGGTCGCCTTCGATCGTCTGAGCTCGGGTCGCGACTTCCCGGATGCCGAGTCGGAAGAAGTCGACAACGCGGCCGTTCTCTGGACTCGCCAAACCTTGACCTCCGAGAATCTGACGTATCTACAGGGATTGCCTCGTGATATCCGGGTGCTGCCGGGTGGCGCGGGGGTGGCCATCAAACGCAACCAGCAAGACGAACGTGCCAGTGAATATCGCCGCACGTTCTTTCTGCGGGCCATCATGGGAGGAGCCTTTCGCGCACCGGTCAGTGCGACTAAACGGGTGCTGGTGGTACACGGCAGCACGCGGGCGCTGAATGAGTTCATCCGCGGCGACACCGCTCACTCCATCCTGGGCGTCCTGGCACGGGACATTCAGGCAGATGTGCTGATTACCGGACACGCGGCGACCAATTTTCGGCGTGACGCCCACGGCGTCACCTTCGTGGGCGTTGGTCCCGTCGACGGGCTGGGTACCGCGCACTACGCGATCGTCAACGTCGGGTCCGAGGTGGACGTCACCTTTGGTGAAGCTCAGTTTGACTTGCAGCAACATCTACAGGCGCTGCGTCACAGTGGCTTGCCCCAGGAACTGGCGACGCAAGCGGCGAACGGGTAACAGCTCTACTTCCGGCGGACCCGTCGATCAGAAGGTGGAACGCCGACCGATCGCCATGAGCATGGTCAATTCACGGCTTCGCAGGGCGGCTGCTGCCGCCACGTACACTGCGACTGCGCACAGTGCCGGCAGCGCAACCTGGGAGAGGCGGACGGTCAGACTCGCCGAAGTAGTCGACTGCAAGAAGTGAGTCACCAGCAAGGCCGTAACCGCCATGGCACTGCCCGCCAGACACGTCCGGCCAATGCTGCCGGCCAAGTGATGTCCCCGCAGAGTGCCGATGGACAGGAGCAGGAGCCCCAGAAGGATGAGCCCGTGCAACGAGTTCTGGAGCGTGTTTGCCAGCGCCAGGCCGAAGACGTGCAGCGTCGGGCGTAGCACCAGTGCGCTCGCGACGTAGATGCCAACTCCCACCACGCCGATCAGCATAGGAGTACGGGTGTTTTTGCGGGCATAGAAGGCAAAGATGAGCAATTGATCGATTCCCACGAACGGAATCTGAGGAGCGTAGCCGAAAAGTGCGGATGCGGTCCTGGTCGTATCGGCTGCATTGAAGTGTCCGCTCTGAAACAGCAGTCGGATAATTGGCACGCCCAGGGACAGGTACACGATGGCGGCCGGGATGGTGAGGAATAGCACAAGCCTCAGCCCAAACGTGAGCGTCGTCTTAAAATCGTCCAGCTGAGCCTGGGACGTCGAGAGCGACAGACTCGGCAAGATCGCAAAACTGAGCGCGGCCACCGCGATTCCAATTGGGAACTGCGTGAGAGTGGTCGCGATCGACATACTGGTGATCGCGCCGGTCTCGAGCTGGGACTTAAAGTTGAGGTCGATCACCTGGCCCGCGATGCTCACGACCAGTCCGAGAGCCACCGGCGCGTAAAGGCGGAGTACTCCGCGAATCTCCGGTGTGAACGCAACCCGCGCCTTTAGCCGGATACCCGCGCGCAGCAGTGCCGGCACTTGAACCAGGGCCTGCGCCGCGGCGCCGACGACCGCGCCGATCGCCATGCCTTCGATGCCGAAAGGCCGCGCGAGGAACACCGCACCCGCGATGATTCCGAGGTGAAAGCACATGGTGGCGAAGGCGGACACGGTGAATCGACGGAGCGAGTACAGCGTGGCAAGGAACACGGCGGACGTGCCCAAAAAGAACAGTGAAGGAACGAGAATCCGCACGAGCGTGACGGATTGCGCCAGTTCGCC
>JANWJD010000057.1 GCA_025449555.1 Chloroflexota bacterium
AACTCCCGCCGTGCAGGTTGTTTCGAAAGACGGAGCATCCTGGGATGCCGTGGGGCACGCCGCCGCGAGCGCCGATGATCGAGTCGCCTCGTATCTCCGCTTGAAACGCGAAGCAGCCACCATGACTCGACGATTCACGACCATCTGCAGTCGCATAGCCCGTTTGGAAGCAGCGCGCGACGTTGCGGGTACCCACCACCGGCAAGCCGAGATCACGGTTGACACGATTCAGACTGAATTTCGGGCTGGTCAGAAACGCTACACGGAACTGGAAGCCAGGCTAGCCGGGCTACAACGACAACGCCTCGATTTGAAGAACAGGTCTTCTGCGCTCATTGCTGAACTCTCACAATTGGAAGAGTCACAGAGTTCGCTCACCACTGAGTACGCGCGTTGGGAGGTTTCGCAAGGGGAGCTGAACGCCGTAGCACAGGATCTCAAGCGACGAGTGGACGACGCGACTACTAGAGTTGCAGCCGTTCGCTCTACCGTATCCGAACTCGAACATGAGAGACGGGAGGCGCGGCAAAAGTACGAAGTGGCGCTGGCTACGCTCCATGCGCAGTCGCAACTCCATGCGGCGATTCAATCTGAAAGTATTCGCCTGCAGAGCGAATTGACGACAGGCACCGCCGACGCAGCGGAAATGGATCGGAACACGCGTCGCTTCGAAGGCGACCTTGCGGCCGGGGTGGAACAGGTGGAACGACTCGATCGACTGCTGACTGAGCATTCAGCCGGTCTCACACAGGCGCGCGCCGCCAGGCCGGCACGACGTATCTCCAGTGAACGAGTACGCGAGGCTCGGGTGGAGGTTTCGAACCTGGTGCGTCAGGATGAGCGGGCGCAAGCGGAAACCCTCAATGCCGGCCACCGGCTCGACGCATTGCGGGCAGAGATGGCCGACGATCTGCAGGTGGGCCCAACCGACCTACGTCCGTCAGACGCGGAGCCACCGTCGGACGGAGAGGTCAAACGGTTGCGAACGCGCGCCATGCAGTATGCGGATGCCGATCCCTCGGTTGTGGCGGAGGCGGCCGAACTTGCCGAGCGTCACACCTATTTGCTCAAGCACGTCGACGATTTGCGCGACGCTGGGGAAACGCTCCGAGTCATGATGGAGGTCGCGGATGACGAGATGCGTACCCAGTTTGACAGAGCATTCGCCTCGGTAAGTGAAGAATTTTCGCGTGTCTTCGAAGTGATGCTACGCGGGGGCGAGGCCAGGCTCGATCAGCTGGACGGCGGAGGAATCGAAGTGGTTGCCCAGCTCCCGGGCAGGCGAAGTCGATCCAGCTCTGCCTTCTCGGGCGGTGAGAGGTCCCTCATCGCCTCATCACTGCTCTTTGGCGTCCTTCGAATGCGACCCGCACCATTCTGCGTCCTTGACGAAGTCGACGCCGCCCTCGATGAGGGAAACGTAGATCGCTATCTGGCGGCGCTC
This sequence comes from Chloroflexota bacterium, assembly GCA_025449555.1. GTDB lineage: Bacteria > Chloroflexota > UBA5177 > UBA5177 > UBA5177 > JANWJD01. The sequence continues at coordinate 1,445 of JANWJD010000057.1, forward strand.
CGGGACATAAGCCTGAAGACGCAAGCCATCGTCGTGACCCACAATCGCGCCACGATGGCAGCCGCTGATGTTTTGTACGGACTGACCATGGACTCCGAAGGAACCTCGAAAGTGCTCTCGTTACGACTCGAGGCGCAAGCGGCCGGTTAAGGGTGGCTTCTCGGCTTTGTTTAGACGTTGACGTGTGCGAGAGCGACCGAAATGATCAGAAACGCGAGCGCGACCCCGATGCTGACATTGAACAGGATGCGTTCTGCTCCACGTCGGGTGTGGAAGACGCTGCCTTCCTGACCGAAGACGCTACCCAGACTGGTGCCGCGCGACTGCATCAGGATCAATGTGATCAGGCTCCCCGCCAGGATCAATTCGGCGATTCGAAGAGTAGTTTTCACAGAAGTGCGTGCCTCATGCTAGAAAAATGCCCGTCTGGCGGGCCTACGAGTATACCACGGTGGGCACGTACCTTCGGTCGATTCGTCAAGGACAAGGCGCGAGGTAGCATGTGAAGTGACGTCCGGTCGACACGACCTTCAAGTCTCAAGCGTAAAAGTCCCTGACGGGGAGCGTGAATGGAAACAGGACCTGACCAAAATACACCAATGTATGAAAGACCCGACCTCGTATTCCTCCTCGACGTCGACAACACTCTGCTTGACAATGACGCACTGAAAGTGGAGATCTCTTCTCGCATCGAGGCCACGGTCGGCAAACAGCCGGCGGAACGCTTCTGGACGATCTATGAGGAGGTACGCCAGGAAGAGGAGTACGTCGATTACCCGGAGACGCTGTCCCGCTTCGTTGCTGAGTGCGGTGCGTCGGCCAGAGGCGATCGGGTGCAGGAAATCCTCGACACACTGTCGTTCGCGCGGTTTCTCTACCCGGGCGTCATGGAAACGCTGCAGTACTTGTGGACTCTGGGCACGGTGACGATTCTCTCGGATGGCGACCAGGTGTTCCAGCGACAAAAAATCCGAAAGAGTGGGCTCGAGGATGCGGTCAAAGGCAACGTGATGATCTACATCCATAAGGAAGATCATCTTTCAGAAATATTTGCCCGATATCCCGCCAAGCATTACGTGATCGTGGACGACAAGGCGCGAATCCTCTCCCTCCTGGAAGCGACCGGGCCAGAGACATTTACCACCGTGTTCGTGCTCCAGGGCCATTACTCGCGAGAAGTCGGATTCCAGCCGCCGCCGGATGTCGTCATCCAGCACATCTCGGATCTGAGATCGTTCTCCAAAGAACAGTTCCTGCATCCGACCCGGCGAGTACGATCCCCTCTAAATTCCTAGAAACCACAACGCGGCGATGACCAGGAACGCTCCTGCAAGATCCGGGGCGAGCCGCAGATCACCGAACCGAGTAAAATTCCAACCCAACACCTCAGCTGCGGCTTCCGCTCCCAAGATCCCAATCAGCACGACGAACCAATAACCGAGAATCCGCCAGCCAAAGCGACGGCTGAGGAGCTGGTAAATCAGGGCAATGGTCAAAGCGCCCACGATCGCCAATACGAGCCAGGGAGGCAGCGTCACTGCGCCTTTTTGACGAGATATCGCTCAGCCGCGGTAAGCTGCGGATCGTCGCTGCCGCCGGATACTACGCCCGTCTCGGCCACATAAATGTCCGGCTTGATGCCGACGTTGCCGATCGAGCGCTTATCCGGCGTGAGCCAGAGCCGGTCGGTAATTCGGATACTCGATCCATCGGCGAGAGAGTACACGCTTTGCATCGAGCCCTTGCCATACGTGCGCGTGCCGATCAGTTCCGCTCGATGGTTGTCGCGTAAAGCGGCAGCAGTGATCTCGGCGGCACTGGCACTGTCGGCGTCGACCAGAATCGCCAGGGGCACGTGAGGAGCCTGCTTGCTGGGGAGCACGGGCAACGCCTGAAGTTGGTGGTTGGTCCCTTCTTCGTATGCAACCGTCCCATGCGTGAGGAACTGGCTCACCACTCTCTGTGCCGCGTCGACGTAGCCACCCGGATTGCCGCGGAGATCGAGGATAATGCCGCGCAAGCGATGGGTCGTCAACTGCGCCAGAGCCTGCGCGACCTCAGCATTGGTGGTATCTCCGAAGCTCAAGATCTGTATGTACCCGAGGTCGTGGGGCAATATGCGACCGTACGCGGTGATGGCGGGTATCTGTGCCCGTTTGACACGCACGCTGAACGGCCGGCTGTGACCACGCACCACCGTTAGCACCACAGTTGACCCGGTGCGGCCATGAATCCTGGCTATTGCAGCGTCCCCGCTCATGCTCGATACGGAAACTCCACCGATCCTGGTAACCAGGTCATTTGCTTTCAGTCCAGCCTGCGTGGCCGGTGTGTGAGGAAGCGGTGCCACGATCTGCAAATCGCCGTGATACGGCACGACGATGGCTCCTATGCCGCTGAAGTTCGACCCGTTCAATTGATGATCGGCGGCCTGGTTTTGAGGAGGTGAGAGGAAAAGCGTGTGGGGATCACCGGTTGCGGCCAGCATACCGTCAATAGCGGCGTACACCAGGTGATGCGCGTCGAACGGTCGGAAATAAGAGCGTTGAGTGACGAGGTGGTAGGCGTATAAAAATTCGCGCACGTTCGGGTCGGATGTGTCGGCGGACGAAGCAACTCGTCGCTGCTCGACGGCAGCTCCCGCAACAAACCCAACCGCGAAGATGATGGAGAGCAGAGCGCCGATCGCAAAACCGAGAAAGAGGCCGCCGCGTCGCGCATTCATGCTGTGATTGTATCCGTGAGGGCGTGAAACATGCGTCCCTATGCTTCCTGGGCTAGCGAAACGTCAGAATACGGGTTCGCGCGCAGATATGCTTCGATGAAGGGATCTAAATCACCGTTCAGCACCGCAGTCGTATTGCTGGTCTCGTGCTGGGTGCGCAGATCTTTGACCATGTTATATGGATGTAAGACGTAGGATCGAATCTGATTCCCCCAACCGGCGGCCACGTGCTCGCCCTTCAAACGGGCTTGCTCCGATTCGCGTTCCTCCAGTTGGCGCTCCAGCAATTTCGCCGCGAGAATCCTCATGGCGACCTCACGATTCTGCAGTTGGGATCGCTCGTTCTGGCAGGTGACCACGATTCCGGTGGGAAGATGCGTCAGACGCACCGCCGAATCTGTCTTGTTGACGTGCTGTCCGCCCGCCCCCGACGAGCGATACGTATCGACCCGTAGATCGTCCGGACTGATGGTAATGGCATCGTCAGCTTCCTCAATCTCGGGCAAAACCTCCACCAGAGCAAAACTGGTATGGCGCCGGTGAGCCGAGTCGTAGGGTGACAGCCGCACCAATCGATGGACCCCGCGTTCCCCGCGTAGGTGGCCATAGACGTACGGTCCGTCGATTTGCAGCGTGGCACTCTTGATACCCGCTTCCTCGCCCTCTGAGCGCTCCAGTATCTGTACGGCGAATTTATGCTGCTCGGCCCAACGGATGTACATCCGGAGAAGCATGTCTGCCCAATCCTGGGATTCGGTGCCTCCCGCACCGGCATGCACCGACACAATCGCGCCGTTTTCTGCGTACTCGCCGGAAAGTAGCGTCTGGAATTCGAGCCGGTCAACGTGCTCCTGGATGCCTTCCAGATCACGTTCTACCTCGGTAATGACGGCGGCATCGTTCTCCTCCGCCGCCAACTCGAGGAGGTCCTGCGCCCCGATAGCGTCATTCGAGAGCTGCTGCCACTCATCCACGCGAGTCTTGAGCATGGTGAGCCGGTGCATCTTCTTGCCGGCTGCCTTCGGATTGTCCCAGAAATCCTGGGCCGCGCTCACTTCTTCGAGCGAGGCTATTTCTCGCTGCGCACCAGCAACGTCAAAGATGCACCTTTAGATTGGCAAGGCGAGTCAAGAGATCGTCGAGCGCCGATCGAATGTCTTCCATTGTTATGTACGTCCATGACAGTGTTTGTATTTTTTTCCGCTTCCGCAGAAGCAGGGTTCGTTGCGGCCGATCTTACCGCCCGGAGTCACCCTGGCTGGGGTTTTTGCGCGCTTGGAATGCGCGGCGGCTGCTTGCGCGGTCTGTTGTGTCGCCTGACCGTTCTGGGCATGCGCGCCGTTTCCATTCGACGCCTGGTCGGTCGGTACGATCGTGGCTTCTTGCAGGATCAACGCCGCGGTCGGTTGGAACAATAGGTGATAAATCTGGTGCACCACGTTCTGACGGAACACACGCTGGAACTGCTGGAACATGTCGAAACCTTGCCGCTTGTAGGCTACCAGGGGATCTTGCTGGCCGAACGCCTGCAGCATGGCAGCTTCGCGCAATTCGTCCATGGCGTCCACATGATTGATCCACAGTCCACTCAGGGTGACCAGGAGAACGCGTCGCTCCCAGGCTCGCACCACGTCGGGCGTGAGCGTCACTTCTCGTTCCTCATAGGTCGCGTGCGCCGCATCCATCAACGTGTCGGCCAGTTCGTCTTGCGAGTACGCTTCCATGGCCTCCGGGGTCAAGTCCGGCGACAACGGCATGATCGTCCCAATTGAGTTGTAGAGGTTGATGGTGTCCCATTCCTCAGAGTGCGGACCGGCGCAGTTGGAATCGACCAACTCCGCCATCTCTTCCTCGATGAGTTGCATGATGATGTCCCGCACGTCCTCGCCGCGCAAGATGCGATTGCGATCCTCATACACGATGCTGCGCTGCTTGGCGAGCACGTCGTCATACTCCACCAGATGCTTCCGATAGTCGAAGTTCATCCCCTCAACCTTCGTCTGCGCCTGCTCGATCGTGCGAGTCACAAGCTTGTGTTCGAGTGGTTCGTCGCCGTCCATGCCGAATCGTTCGAGGATGGTCTTGACGCGCGGACCGACGAATCGGCTCATAAGCTCATCTTCCAGGGACAGGTAGAAGCGCGAGAACCCAGGGTCTCCTTGACGGCCGGACCGTCCTCGCAACTGGTTATCGATTCGCCGTGACTCGTGCCGTTCCGTGCCGATCACGGCAAGCCCACCGAGCTCCGTCACGCCCTCGCCCAGAATGATATCGACGCCGCGACCGGCCATGTTGGTAGCGACAGTGACGGCGCCCGGGCGCCCGGCTTCCGAGATAATTGCCGCTTCACGTTCGTGCTGCTTGGCGTTGAGGACGCGATGATCGATCCCGGCTCGATCCAACAGTCGGGACAGTTCCTCATTCTTTTCGATCGAGGTCGTGCCGATAAGAACCGGCTGCCCATTATCATGGCGCTGCTTTACCTCGTCGACGATTGCTTTTACCTTGGCTCCTTCGTCCCGGAAGACGAGATCCGGCAGATCCGCGCGCACCATGGGTCGGTGTGTTGGAATCGCCACCACATCGAGTCCGTATATCTTGTGAAACTCCTCCGCTTCGGTTTCGGCGGTACCGGTCATGCCGGCCAGCTTGCCGTACATACGAAAGTAATTTTGCAACGTGACGGTCGCATGCGTCACATTCTCGCGCTGAATGTTGAGCCGTTCCTTGGCTTCCACTGCCTGGTGCAGTCCATCGCTCCAGCGCCGTCCCTGCATCATGCGCCCCGTGAATTCGTCGACGATCACAACTTCGCCATCCTGCACGACGTAGTCTTTGTCTCGTTGGTACAGCACGTGCGCGCGTACCGCCTGCTCCATATAGTTGACGAGCTGGAAGTTGTTCTCGTCGTACAGGTTTTGCACGCCGATGAGCCGCTCGAGCTTCGCTATGCCGTCGTCCGTGAGTGACACGGTGCGAGATTTTTGGTCCACCGTATAGTCGGACTCCGGTTGAAGCCGCGGCGCCACGTGCGCGAACTTGCGGTACATCTCGGATGACTCTTCCGCCTCGCCACTGATGATCAGCGGCGTCCGGGCCTCGTCAATCAAAATGTTGTCTACTTCGTCGACGATCGCATAGTAATGTTCACGCTGTACGGTGTCCTCGAGATCCAGGGCCAGGTTGTCCCGTAGATAATCGAAACCGAATTCGCTGTTGGTTCCATAGGTAATGTCGCAACGATACGCCGCCCGTCGCTCGATCGGACGCAAATGTTGAAGCCGTTCGTCGCTCGCCTGGTCGTTCAGGAAGTCGGCATCGAATTGCAATGACATGTCGCCGGCGATGGCAGAAGTGGTCATATCCAGCGCGGCGAAAACGCGCCCCATCCAACCCGCGTCACGTCTCACCAGATAATCGTTCACTGTGACCAGATGACACCCTTTACCGGCCAGGGCATTGAGGTACAACGCCGTCGTGGCGACAAGAGTCTTGCCCTCGCCGGTCTTGATTTCTGCGATTTTGCCCTGATGGAGGACGATGCCGCCCAGGAGCTGGACGTCATAATGGCGTTGACCTAGGGTTCGCTTGGCCGCCTCTCGGACGGCTGCGAACGCCTCCACCATCAAATCCTCCAGCGTGTCACCCGCGGACAGCCGCTCTTTGAAGGAAGACGTCTTGGCGCGCAGTTCATCGTCCGACAGCGCTTCGAATTCCGACTCCAGGTCGGTCATCTCGTCGACATAGGTCTGTAGCCGGCTTAAAAGTCGCTGATTCGGGTCTGTAACAAGTTTCGAAAATAGGCCCATGCCTGATGATTTCTCCAAATACTACGTATCGCCGCCCACCGGCCAGTACGGCCCGCACGGACGGCGACTCTCACGCAGTTTAGCATAGTCCTGAGCCGGGCCAACAGTGCGTTTCGTCTCATGTGGTAGGCGGCATGTGTACCCTGGAGAGCGGTTGAAATCGATGTCTGAAGAGCCTTCGGAAGGCAGTCGACCGTCACCGGTCGGATCGGTAGTGGCCCTGCTTGGGCCTACCGCAGTCGGCAAGAGTCGACACGCGCTCGAGCTGTGCCAGGAGTTCGGCGGCGTCATCCTGAGTGCCGACTCTCGGCAGGTCTATCGGTACATGGATATCGGCACGGACAAGCCGACGCCGGCGGATCGTGCCCTGGTGTCGCACTATATGCTCGATGTAATCGAGCCCGCGGAAACCTATTCAGCCCAGCGATTCGCACGTGAAGCGGAAAGTGTCCTGAAGGCTATGGAGTTCCAGCGCCGGCCGATCTTCGTGGTCGGAGGATCGGGGTTCTATGTCTCCGTTCTCCTCGATCGGCGCTCGATGCCGTCGGTGTCGCCGGATCCCGCACTTCGAGCTCAGTTGCGCGCCGAAGCGAAGCTCATTGGTGCCCCGGAGTTGCACGCCCGGCTCCATGCAGTCGATCCGTTCTCAGCCTCACGCATTCACCCCCATAACCTTCCTCGCATTATCCGCGCGCTCGAAATTGTGGATCGCACCGGCAGACCCGTGCCGGCAGAACCAGAGAGTCCTCCCATTCCTGCCCTGTATCTTGGCCTTGAGATGGAAAGGTCGGCTCTGCACCGCATAGCCGACCAGAGGATCGACCGGCAGATGCAGCTGGGCTTGGTGCAGGAGGTCGAGATGCTGTTCACCATGGGCTATGTGCCCACGTTGCCGGCGCTGGACGGGCTCGGATATCGGCAGATGATTCAATATCTGCATGGGGAGGTATCACGCGAGCAGGCGATGGAGCGGTACAGGGTCGCGACACATCAGTACATCCGGCGGCAGCTCACCTGGTTCCGTCGAGACCGCCGGATCGAATGGGTGCAGGTTAATCAGTCGACGGGATCAATCCTACGAGACCGGGTCCAACGCCATCTGACTACGGTTTCGGAGCCTGCTTCGTCGGGGGGCGATGAACTGCGCGCTGAAGTGTAGCCGCCCTGGCCGGTGAACCGGCAGACACAGCGAACAAGCGCACCGCATCGGCACCCGAGTCGGACACTGCGACCAGCCCGTTTGGCAGAGCGGCAACTCCTACTGGCGTCGTGAGGTTCGTCGACCCGAAGACGCCGATCAACCCGCCGGTCGTGGTGAATTCGGCCACTCGTTGTTGCTGAGGCTGCGTGGCGAAAACGCGCGTGCCCGCCGCGTTCACGGAGACGTATGGCTCATCGTACGAGCCGAACGTCCACTCAGGCACGCTCCACGAACGCAGGTATGCGCCGGACGGCGTGAATGCCTGCATACGTTGATTCCAGAAGTCGGCAACATAAACCGTGCCGTCCGCCGCCACGGCGACTGAAGACGGTTCCTGGAACTGCCCGGGAGCTGTACCGGCGGAGCCCCACGATGTTAGATAGCGGCCCTGCAAGGTATAGACCTTAATCCGTTTATTCCCTGTATCGGCGATGTAGACCTTGCCGCTTCTGGATATGGCGATGCCGCGGGGGCCGTAATACTGCCCGATGGCGGGACCGAAGGCTCCGCCTCCCCACTGGCGGATAAACTTTCCGGCGGGAGTAAAGACTTCGATTCGCTGATTCCATGTGTCAGCCACGTAGACGTTGTGGTCCGGTCCCACTGCCAGCCCCTGGGGGGAATCCCGCTGACTGAATTGACCGCTTCCGGTTCCGGCCGTTCCCCAACTTCCCAGGTACGCTCCGGAGGAGGAGTAGCGAACCACTCGGTGCCCCAGGGGATCGGCCACGTATATGTCCCCGTTGGCGGCTACAGCGAGACCCCTGGGACCTCGAACTCCGGTAACGCCAGGCGCAGAGCCGAAAGAGGCGCGCACGGTGGATTTCAAACTCGGTTCCTGGATGATGGGGGCCGATGACGGCGAAGGCGGAGCAATGCTGGAATACTGCTGCTGCCCCGGCACCAGGTCACGCCGCACCATGAAATACATCCACCTGGCTCCGCGCTGCCCGAATGGTTGTCGATAGAACAACCAGTTCCACAAACTGCTCCATTCGCCGGACGTCGGCAGCACCTGGACTGGGCCGCTCTTTCCCTGCAGCGTCTGGCTGAGGGCCGTCGCGTGGTCGGGGAACCACTGTTTGTAGTCTTCCGGGAACCACCAATTCCAGCGGTACTTTTGCACCACATAGTGTTTCAACAGAAATGCGCTGTTCGCATCGTACTGCGGCTCCAGCATCACCAGCGCCGAGCAATACTGCCCACCGCAGGCCGGGGTGCCAAAGGCCGACGTCTCTGACACGTTCTTGTAGTCGCGCAGGTACCAGATGAAGGGCCAACCACCCACATCGGTATTGTCCAGACCGATGGTGAGGTTCTTGCCCTGCCCGGTCTTATTCGCGAGGCCGTTCAATTCGCCCACGACTGTCGGGACATCCTGGGACGTCTGGACGTAGATCAGCATCTCCGTCGGATTGGCGCCATCTGCGTAACTCAACAGGAACATCGAATGGATTTCGACGAACAGCAGCACCAGAAATACTGGAAGCGACGCCAGCCACATGACTCGTCGCCGCGACTCGAAGGCTGCACCTAAAAAGAGCCCGGCAAGGAGGATGAACGGCAGAGTGATATGGATCGAGAGCCAGGGCATTTTCTCGCCTGCCCACGAGTACATGCCCAAACTGAGGAGAGCCCACCACACGAGGAAGGTCGACGTAAACGATCGGCGCACCGCCGCGTACACCACGCCGGCTATTCCGAAGACCACTGCCAGCTGCTCGTAGAGCGGGAGCACCAGCAGATAGTAAAACCACGGTTGCCCGCCCCGCGCCACCGAGTGCTGAGCCTTCCAGTACGTCAAACCACCCAGAATGTCTTTGCGATCCGGGCTCAAAATGCTGTGCTGGGTGTCCCAAATACCGTACGGATTGGTGAAAAACGTCGAGTACGTGAGCACCGTTATCACCACGAACACACTCAAGCTAGTAAGGAACGTGTCCAGCGAGGTGGCCTTGAGCGCCGAAATGACGGGTCCAGTGCCGCCCGAGAGGTACTCACGCAACCATTCAAAGAACAGAAACGTGCCGAAAATGAAGAACGTGATGTATGCCGCCTCCATCGACGCCATGGCGAGTGCCATGGCCGCGGCGGCGACATGCAGATATGCCGGGCGTGGAGCCTCGATGTAGAGCACGATGCACGTAAATAGCAGAAGGCTGAAGCACGCCAGGTAAATGTCATCGCGAATGAATCGCGCAAAGTAAACCATTCCCGGCGACACACAAATCATGAGCGAGGCCAGCAATGCCCCGGGACGGGTCAGATACGATCTCAGGAAGTACGGAAGCACGACCAGTGCGGTCCCGAGCGATACCGCCAGGAGGCGCGCTGAGAACTCGCTCGCCCCGAAAAGCAGGTAAAACAGCGGCACAATCTCGAATTGCAAGGGGCCGTGCATCAGGGGATCGTAGCTATACCCCTGGCCCACGAAAAACTTCCACGCGTAGTAGGCGTGCAAGCTCTCGTCGTGGTGCATGGCTCGGGCGCCGACGTCCCATATTCGAAGCGTGAAACCCAGCACAAGAATCGTGGCGTAGGCGATCAGTTCCCAGTGAGCCACGAGTCCGGCCACGCGCTGCCATGAAGGCGCGAGGGGACGGTCTAGCCAGGTACTTCTGTCGGTGGTCGGCGAGATTGAGAAGTCAGCCAGGTGGGTACCCCCCGTGCTAGTACGGACTCACCAGTCCGCGCTTCACATAATAGTAAAACGAAACAGACTGCTTGTCCCCGAACGGTCGACGTTGCACGAACCACTGATAAATCACTTTCCAATCACCCGGGTTGACGATGTCTTTGCCAAATGAAGACCAAGTGAGCGACTTGTAGTCCTCAGGGAACCACCAGCGAAGCCGATATTTGTGTCCCGTATAGCTGTTTTTGATCTCCGGATACAGCGCAGCCTGATGCGTCTCGTCCACGATGATGACGGGGTTCGTGGAGAACGGAGGCTTGAGCAGGCCCGGGGATGCCGGGTAACCCACGTTTGGCATAGAGCGCAGATACCAGGCGAACGGCCAGGTATCCTCGGTATCGATCGTCACGTGCAAGTCGTTTCCACCCGTTACTTTGTTCGAGATGGACAGGATGTCGTTGGCGACCTTCGGCGTGTCGGGCGAGCTCTGCACGTACACCATCATTTCGACCGGGTCGGCCCCGTTCACAAAGTTGACTTCGTACGTGTTGTGAAGTTCCACCACCATGAGCAGGCCCAGGACCACCGCCGTCACCCAGCGCACCATCGAGCTGAGCTGGAAAAGTTGGACGATGAACATGGCAGCCAGCAGCGTAAATGGGAGCAACGAGTGCACCATCAGCCAGGGAAACTTTTCTCCGGCCCAGGAGTACACGCCAAAGGCCAGGACGGCCCAGTAGGTGAGAAACGTCGTGAATGCAGTCGGATGGCGGGCGAACCAGATGATCGCGCCAACTCCGAAAATCACCGCGATCTGTTCATATAGCCCAAACAGGAGCGAATAGTAAAACCACGGTTGACCACCCCGGTGCACGCCGTGTTGGCTCAACCAGTAGAACAGCCCCCCGATGATGTCCTTGCGACATGGATTCAGTGGAAACGAGTTATACGAACACTGCCCATGATTGAACAGAGCCTGTGAGGAGTCCCAGATGCCGTGCAGGTTGGTGCCGAATGTGGAGAAAAGCACAAATAAAACCGCGACTACGATGGTCGCCGCGTTGACCCACTGCTGCCGGTTGGGAGCACGTACAGCGTCGGTAAACGGGGTTTCATTGACGGCTTGAGTTTGCAGGGTGACCTGCCGGCTCACCAGCGCAAGCAGGCCAAGGCCCAATATCAGCGGAACGGGCAGGTAGAGCCCGGTGAGAACGGTCAATACGAATGCGAGGAGAAGTACGATTAGGAAGCCGTACAGAACACCGGCACGTATTCGATCGGTCCCGCCGGTTCGATTCCACAGATTGACCAGCCCCTGCAGTCGCCGGCTACGCGGCAGATGCTCCGACCCGAGTGCGACCAACAGAAACGTGCCCAGAATGAACAGGGTGATATAGGTGTTCTCCATTGCACTCAGCGACAGTGCGATGGAAGCTACTCCCATGTAGAGATAGCGGATTCGGTGCGTTCGCATGAACGAGAACAGGGCGATCGCCATCGTCATGCCGAAGAGGCACGACAACATGTCGTCGCGCTCCAACCGCGATGTGTAAACAAAGGCGGGAGAAATCGCGATCAGCCCCGCCGCGACCAGGGCGGCTCCCCGACCCATCCAATGGCGCAGAAAGAACGGAAGTCCCACCAGCACTGTGCCGAATAGGATCGACAACAATCGGCCGCTCACGTTCGAGACCCCGAACAAAAAGTAGAACAGAGCCGTGAGTGGGAACTGGAGCGGACCGTGGTAGACCGGATCGTATTGATAGCCGGCGCCCTTGTAGAGATTCCACGCAAGCCACGCATGAACCGCCTCGTCTCCGTGCATGGCTCTGCTGCCCGCATCCCAGATACGTACGGCGAACGCCGCGAGGACGACTACGATGTACAGTGTCTGTTCCGTGGTTACCGCCGGCAGCGAGAACTGCCTGTTTGCCACGGTTGCACGCGGTACCGCTGCCGCTGTTGCGGCTGCCGTGGGCGAGGACGGAAGAGACGGAGGGCTGATCTTCACCGAGCTACGCTCACGAAAGCGCGCCTTCCGACGCGCGGCCGAATCAAATCCGGCCATGGCACTCGGTGCAGCTAACTGCGGCGCGTATTGGTGGGCTCACGGTTCGAGCGGGTGCGTGTACCGGACGGCACGAGTCGAAAGATGTCATAAGACGAGACATTCTACCCAAATGTGGAGAGCTGGCGAGCATCACTGTGCCCGCTGTGTCTTTCCACTGGTCGTTTTCACGGCGACCTGTGCCCATGAACCCGAGCGGGGTATCACGCCGTAGCCGGTAAGCGACAAATTGTCGACTGAGGGCCGAATATACGTCAGCCGGTGAGGAATGTAAAGAGGAAGCCATGCTGCGTCCTGCACCAGGGACTCCTGGGCAGCGTTGTACAACTGCTGCTGGTGGCGCAGATTCCAGGTAACGTCCGCAGTGGCTACATACCAGTCGAACGCCTTGTTGGAGTAATGCATGTTGTTGTTGATGGCGTCCGATTTCCATTGCAAGGAAAGCCAATCGTGGGGGTCGGGGTAGTCGGCGGTCCATCCTGATAGGTAGAGTGGGAGCGAATTTTGCGCTTGCTTCGTCAGTAGGACGCTTTGCTCCAGCCCCTTGGTGTCGACGTGAATGTGGAGAGCGGTTCGCCACTGTTGGGCGACGGCTGCAACCAATCGCGCCAGAGTCGGCGAGGCGGCGTAGTACAGCGTGGTGGCAGGGAATCCCTTCCCGTTGGGGAAACCCGCGTCCTTCAGTTCAAGCCTGGCCCGGGCCACATCGTAGGGCAGCAATTTCAGCCTGGGATTGTAGCCCGCTTCATCCGCGGGAACATACCCGCCAAAGGGAGTCACAGAGTGTTTCATGGTCGCGGTTACGAGCGAATTTCGGTTGAGCGCCATGGTGAGTGCCCGACGCACGCGCTGGTCTCCGAAGGGTGTCACCTTCACGTTCATGTAGATGCCGTCGATGATGAGTGACTTCGTCTCACGGATTCCTTTCAACCCCACCAGTGCGCTGTCGTAGCTGAGATTCGCCACATCCGTGTTCTGACGAACGAAGTTGTACAGGTCGACACCGGTGCCTTGCAGCGTTCCGACCGAAATGACGACCTGTTTAACTCGCGGAGCAGGACCAGGAAAGTATTTGTTCGGTACCAGCACGAGCTTGCCGTTTGGAACCCAGGACTTCAGTCGGTACGGTCCACTTCCAATCGGGCTCGAATACCAGGACGTGTTATCCATCGGTCCCAGTTTTCGAATCGCCTTCTCGTCCAGTGCGTAGCTCGTCGGATACGTCAATTCCATCAAGAAGTACGGAACCGGCCAGCGAGTCGTGATTTGCAGAGTGTGTGTATCGATCACCGAGATGCCGCTAACTGTTTTTGCCTTCCCGGTGAGGAAGTCGCCGGCTCCCTGGATATCAAGCAGATAGACTGGTGCCGTTGGAGACTTTATGCCCGCATCCAGACTCCGAATGATCGCGAATTTATAGTCTTCCGCTCGCACCGGATCGCCGTTGCTGAATCTCAGATCAGGACGAAGGTGGAAAGTGTAGTGCCTGTGATCGGATGAAACCGAGTAGCTCGATGCACCCGACGGCACAACTTTGTAAGTCGAGTCAAGTCGCACCAGCCCGGAGTACAGCAGATTCGCCAATTCGACGCTCTCTTCGTCCTCGACGAGCGCGGGATCACCTCTCGGCCCGACCGCCAGCGCGATACGCAAGGAAACGACCGTGGGTTTCGGGGTTGGTTTGGCCGAAGTCTTGGTGGTCGATGGTTTTGGAGCAGATGAATGCTGGCTCGCCTGGGTGATGGCAGGCAAGAGGCACGCAAACAGGACCAGGCCGGCTCCGCACGCTTTCCATCCAGTCTGCAAGTGCAACACTCCTCCGGAGACAGTGCCTCCGGTCGTACAAAGCGCAATGGGCGCGGAACGCTAATCTAAAACGGTCGAGTTACTGTGTCTGCCGAGCGTTCCAGTCCCGACTTTTATCTGGCCCCCCTGGATGGCAGAGGACCGGCGCGCTTTCAGCAGGGGAGCGGCCTGCCGCTTGATGGATGACTGTTGTGACGCCCACGCGATTTCGCTCGCGGACCGAGAGGAGTACCCAGCGTGCATGTTTACCGACAAAAGTACCAACACCGCGGCAATCGAGCTTCCGACGGCAGCCGGCGTCATGCGGCTCGCCGACAGAAATTTCCGAGCTGTGCTGCTTCGATGGCGGCGACGAACCGTGTCCGTAATCCTCTGCTCGGAAGCCGACGGGAGCGGAGCGCGATGCGCACCCCAGGCTCGCAGCATATCATCCAGAGCTCGCAGACGAGCTACTTCGCGCCTACAGGAGCCGCAATCACTTAAATGCTCGTTGACCCGTCCTCGCTCCAGCGGAGGCAGGTCTCCGTCAACGTAACGAGATAGCGTATCGAGTTCGCAGCACGTCATCCCACGGCTCCCAGCTCACCGGCCGCATATGCAGTCTTGAACATTTGTCGAGCGCGTGAGAGTCGCATGCGCACCGCCTCTGCGGAGATCCCCAGAATCTGAGCGGTCTCCTCAGAGGAAAAACCCTCCGCCAGCCGTAGCACCAGGCACAATGCGTAATCCGGTTTCATGTGGCTCAGTGCTGTCTGCACGGCCTCCTGCTCCGGCAAAGACTGTTCGCCGCCCAGGACCGAAAGCTGTGCCTCATTTCGTGGAGAGTCGCCCCAGGGCATCCAGGACACTACCCTCTTGCGGCGCAAAACGTCTCGAAATCGATTGGACGCAATGCGATACAACCACGGGGCGATGTTCGAATCCGGCCGCAGCTTCGGCAGAGACTCGTACGCGCTCAAGAACGTATCGTGGGTCAAGTCGTCCGCGAGCTCGCGACTCCCGCTCAGCCGATACAGATAGTTATAGATTTGTGCCTTGTGACGCTCGTAGATGAAGGTGAACGCATCTTCTTCCTGGCGTCGAAGCTGGTCGACAAGGGCTGCTTCCAAAGCGATCGCCATACTGCCTGTGCCCTCCTGTGCTCCTCAACGGACAACAGGCTGGGAACGTAACAGAAGTGGCCTCCTCCTGACACGGTAGTGCTGATATTTTGCTATGAATTGGCTTAAAACTCAAGGCCCTTCGCAAAGGCCGGCGATCTCACCCGTTTTTCAATCCTATTTTCTCCCAGATACACGGGGAAACCGCAAAATTCATCTGATTTTCATCTTGACACTGGTGCCGATTGGGGCTTAAATTACCTCTACAGACCCCCGGGGGAGTGAGGAGGGAGTCAGTTGCAGCGTCGTTCGTCGCGCCGCGGTCCCATCCAGTTTGGCATGCACGTCTTTGACGCTCATGAGCAAATGTTGGGGACGGTGGTTCTGGCACGCAAGGACCACTTCGTGATGCGCCAAGAACTGGGCATCAACCAGTTGGTCGACGTGCCCGGAGTCGCCGTTGCGGGCGTCGTGGGCGGCATTGTGTTTCTCAGTCTGACTCCCGGCGAAATTGAGATCTTCTGCCGCACGCTCGAACGCAAGGAGCGTGGTGCGTCGGGTTTCAGCTTGATGCCGCGCCTGGTCCCGCCTCAGAAGTTGGCTGAGCAGACGTAGGGCCTGCGGTTTATCGTCGAGCGTTCGCCGTAGGCCGGGTGCGTTCCAGCGCGTCACCGAGCACGAATCGGATGCGATCCGAAAGGTCTTCCTCACTTGCGTCCGGTGGGATGGCAACCCAGCGCACGTTCTTCCGGTTGCACACGATCCATCGCTCCAGGACCGAGGCCGCGTCCAGCTCGCTCTGCTGATGCTCCACCGCGCCGATCACGGCGTTATGAGCGCGAACCCACCGCACTACCTCTGATGGATCCGATTCGATTCCGTTTCGCACAGACAACACGTGACCGTGCGCTACGAGCAGCATTCGGTTGTTTCCGGCCGCCTCATCCGATTGTCGGATGACCACACAGCGGCATTGCATCGCCGCTTCGAGTATTGCGTGCTGTCGCTCGATCGCTTTGAGACTGTCGAGCCGCTCCTGGACCTCGGCGGCACGTTCGAACAACAAATTCTCTGAGAGCCTGTCGCGTTTCCGTTCCAGCCATTCGGTCACTCGGTCGGTTCGTCCGTCGAGCATCTCGAACAGTTGGCCAATCGCATCTTGATGTCGTCGGCGATGTACCTCGTCCAGTGCAGGTGCCGCACAGGTGTGCATCTGATAGTAGATACATGGCCGGCAGCGTGGTGCGGCGGCGGTGCACTTCCGCAGCGGGAGAACGGCGTGGAGGAATGCCATGGTCTCGCGCACACCTCTCCCGGTGCGAAACGGACCGAAATACAGTGACGCCGAATCGTCCTGGGTTCGCGATACTTCCATGAACGGATCCTGCCGGGCGCCGTCGAACTTCAGGAAGAACGGTTTCCGCGATGCGCGGAGTAATCGATTGAATGGAGGTTGCTCGCGCTTGATCAGGGCAGACTCGCGAAATAGCGCTTCGAGCTCAGTCGAGGTCAATTCGTACTGGATGCTGCGGGCGCGCGAGAGGAGGTCCCGAGTGCGTCGATCGTGTGACGCCGTGGAAAAGTAGGACGACACCCTCGCCCGCAAATTGACCGCTTTTCCAATGTAGAGGACCTCGTCGTCGCCATCTCGCCAGAAGTAAACTCCCGGCGACTCGGGCAACAATCTGGCTTCCATGCGCAATGCTGAGAGATGGGGCTGCATTATGTACTGCCTGCGTTGTCAAGCCCACGGGCCAAATCGCTCGAAGATCCGGGGAGGCGACGAGCGGTTACGACGCTGCCAATGGGCGAGACAGGAGATGTCGTGTACCGAGACTATAGCAACGAAATGGATCGCGTGCCACGCGATCTGAAAATGTGGTAACGATACACTGTGGCGGGAGGGCGTACGAACATCATGGACGGCCCGTTGGCATCGGGCGCGAGCAGCGGCTTTCAGGAACAGGGTCAGGCTTGGGACCCTCTTCGACCCGATATCGTTGACCTCTTGACGATCGCCGAACAGGTCGAAATCGAGCCGATCTACTACGGCAGCAATCACACATTTCTCGTCTCGCTGGAGTGTGACCAGGCAGGACGAAGCCTCGCCGTATACAAGCCGGCGCGCGGCGAGTACCCACTGTACGACTTCCCAAATGGAACCCTGTACCGGCGGGAGATTGCCAGCTGGGTAGTCAACGACATACTGGGGTGGAACGTGATTCCGCCCACGGTGAACAGCCATGGCGCGTACGGCGTCGGGTCACTCCAGCTCTTCATTGAGGGACACCAGAGCGGTGAGATAGCGTTGCAGGAGCTCCGCCGGCTGTGCCTGCTGGATGTCCTGTACAACAACGCCGATCGAAAGGCCGAGCACTGCCTCGTGGGTGACAGAGGGAAACTGTGGGGGATCGACCACGGCCTCACATTTAACTATCAGCCGAAACTGCGGACGGTGCTGTGGCACTTTGCGGGATCACGGATCGCGGCTGACGATTTCGCCGATCTCAAGCGGCTGCGAATTGCCCTGGGTCGGAATGATGAAGCAGCTTCGAGCTTGCGAAACCTGCTTTCAAAACGCGAATGGGGTGCGCTCCTGGGGAGACTGGATCGATTGATCGCCGATGGATGTTTCCCTGATCCCCGCTACAAAGCGGTGCCGTATCGCTGGTAGGTGCGATTCGCGTCCCACAACCGCCCCCTATAATCAAATGTGAATGACCGACGCTTGGACCTGGGGCCGGTTGACAGAGTGCGTGCTGAATCGTTTGGAGATCCCGGCCAACGCACCTTTCGTCTCCTCGCGCAAGCTGGCGAAGGGACTGTTTCATTGTGGCTTGAAAAACAGCAACTTGCGATGCTGGGGGCAGCTCTGGAGGATTTGCTCGAGCGGACTCCGCACCAGAGCGAAGCGTCCGTTTCCGAGCCTGATAGCTCCGTGTTCGTCGGAGAACTGGAAGTGCACGTGGGTTCTCTGGCTGTCGGCTACGACCCGGAAGGGGCGGGATTCTCGCTGGAAGCCGCAGACTTCACTTCAGCCCTCGGCCTGAGCAGCATCATTCTCAATGCTCGGCGAGACCAGTTCGCCTCCCTCGAGCAGGAAATATCCGAAATCGTGTCTCAAAGTCGGCCCAGGTGTCCACTGTGCGGCCAACCTCTCACCGCGGATCCGCATTTTTGTCCCGAGTCAAACGGCCATGCTCGAGTCGGCGAAGTCTGACCGGCCAGGTCAGCTTCGAATGCCGGTGGCCGTAGATCGGAGCGCTCGGCAGTCACATGTTCATAAACGACGGAGGAGGATCCGATGAGTTGGGAAATAAAAGTCTGGCACGAAGAAGCCGGCGAACGAGTGCGAATGGCAATTGAGGCGACGCCCAATGTGCCGGACGAAGTGGTGTCGACCGTGGCAAGCGCATACTGGCTGGAACAGATACAGGTCATGTCTGAGAACTGGGAAGATGCCGAACCCGTTGGGCCCGCCCCGACCGGTCTAGGTCTGCACGGTTAGACAGCTGGTTCGATTGGACCTCTATTCCCGCGCATCGAACTCTCGCTTGCTCGCGTCTGCCTGAACGCTCGCATGGTCGAAGCGCATCGTCAGCAGTTTTTGCTGCCCGTGGCATACTGGCCCGCTCGAACCGCGACCTACTGGTGGGATGATTTTCGGCACGACGAGGTCGTGCGGGACTTCAACCTGGCGTCGGCCGCCGGTGTCTCCCACCTGCAGATCGCCGTCCCGTGGGAAGTCAGTCAGCCGCACTCGGATCGCGTGTCGTTGTCCCTGATGCGCGATCTCGATAGCGTGCTGCGACTTGCGTCGGATGCGGGCATCCGTTGTATTACGTCGATCGCCGTGGCATCGATCTTCGAAGTGTTGACTCTGCCCCACTGGTTTTACGAACTCACAGCGGACGAGCGCGAGCGTCCTGTACGGGTGATGCGACGCCTCTTCGAAGATTCCCTGGTGGTGCGAGGTACCGGCCGGTTGGTCGGTGAAGTGACCGAAGAGTTCGGCGATCACCCCGCGATTGAGGGCTGGATTGTTGGCGACGGCATGCTATCCGCCTCTCCGCCTCGCTCGGCCGAACACATCGATCAGTGGCTGGACCGAATCGCTCCGGTCGTGCATCGTCACGGCCGCAGGATTTGGCACGGGGTGTCGGCCCGGGATGTTGCGCTGCTCCGATCGTTTCGGCCGCGCAGCCTGGCGGAGTCCGGTTTCGGGTTGATGGTGCACGTCGACTGGAAGCCCGGGTGGGCCCATGACACCCGGCGCTGGACGTCATTTCTCACGTCCTACGTTCGGGCGCTGGGAGGCTTGGCACCGCTTCTAGTCGGGACCGCCCGATATTCGGTCCCGGCGAGACACGCGCCGGAGGAGACGGTCATTGGTACGGTTCGTGACCTCGGCGCGGCCGGCGCGGCCGGTCTCATCTGGCCCGCGCTACTCGACTATGATCCCGACCTGCGCAGCCGATCCCCTTTCAACTCTGCACCGCACGAACTCACGCGCGGTTTGTTGTCGGTGCGCGAGGGACTGTCGCCATCTGCCCTTGCCTGGCTCCACGTCTCAGCCGGCCTCGGTTCAGTGGAAGCTCCCGTCTGGCTGCAACTCGACGACGAATTGAGGGCGAGAGATCCGGAGGGATTCATGCGGCTGGCATACAACGAGTTTGTCGCCTAGGCGCCGACGGCTGCCTGTGCGTTATCCGCCTGGAGATCGGGCTTGTTGCAAGTTCTGATTCGAACCGAGAATCTCCGCGTCACTGCGTGCCATATCCACATAACTCATGCTCCTGGCGCCAAGGGCACAGTCGGAGAATCCCTGACGTGCGTTGAGATACGCGGCTTGCAGATCGTGGCGAACTCTTAGATCCTTGCCCGGGCCCGGGGCTGCTGCCAACAGGCTCGATCCTTTCAAGTCGGCCAGGGCCTGCGCACACGCCTTACCGGTCGAGGCCACGTCAGTCGGTGCAGCCGCGTCGTACGACGAGAGTACGGAACGCAAATTGTCAATCGCTCCCTGTTCGGTTGATGACGGGCTATTCGAGCCGCAGGCCGTCATCATCACGGCACAACTCAGCAGAAGGGCGAACCTCAGCCCTCGCGCCACACGGCCCACGTCAGGCGAGCTCACAGGCCACCGAGCAGGCGACCGCGGTCCATCGCCCGGCCCCTTTGGCGGCCTCGGTCACGCGCTGCGCCTCCGTCTGGCTGCCGCACAGTGCACCGATCGTCGGACCGCTGCCCGTCATAAATGCACGCCCGGGCGCCGCTCTATCCACATCCGAGAAGCAAGCACGTGCCTCAGGATACCGAAGGAAAACCGCACGTTGCAGACCGTTCAGGCCCAACGTCACCGTCGCGCTCTCGCAGATGCGAGTTGCCACCTCATGTGTGACCGATCCGTCGGTCCAATCGTCGGGGGATAACAGTCCGAAAATATCACTCGTCGAGACCGAAACGGCTGGTTTGACCAGCGCATACCACGCGGATTCAGGTTCGGGAAGGGGATAGACGTACTCACCTCGGCCCGTCACCAGCGACGTACCGCCGTACAGAAAGAAAGGCACATCTGACCCGAGTCGTGCCGCGATTTCCACCAGTTGTTGCAGCGAGAGATTCAGTGCCCACCGATCGTTGAGGAACGTGAGGGTTGCAGCGGCGTCGCTGCTTCCTCCTCCCAACCCCGCAGCGTGCGGGATCGCTTTGTGCAGTACAAGACTACCGCCTGGACGAGTCGGCGCCAATTGTTGCACGAGGTCTGCCGCCCTTTTGACCAGATTGTCGTCGCCATTGAGGACTGGATCGGATGCGGAAAACCGGAGATTGACGTCGTCTTCAAATTCAATTTCATCCCAAAGACTGACGGTTTGAATGACGGACGAGAGGTCGTGATACCCGTCGGATCTTTTCCCCAGGACTTCGAGCGACAGGTTGACCTTGGCGTAGGCGCGAAATCGCACAGGTCTAACTATTCCGCTCGAAAATAATCCGGAGCCCGACCAGTGTCAGATCAACATCGATATGGTGCACGCTTTTGGCCAGAGGTGAGACCGTAGTCGCCAGTCCACCGGTTGCAATCACCTTTACGTCGCCTCCCAATTCCATCGAGATACGGTGCACCATGCCGTCGACCAGGCCCGCGTATCCAAAGAGAATCCCCGATTGCAGGCTTGCGACGGTTGAGGTGCCAATGGCGGAAGACGGCGGATGAAGCGCCACTCTAGGAAGCTGCGCAGTTTGCGACAACAACGCATCTTCGGAAATTTCAAGGCCCGGTGCAATGGCTCCGCCCAGGTACTCGCCACGGGCGGAGATGACGTCGAAGGTGGTAGCAGTGCCGAAGTCCACGACCACCGCCGGCGTGCCATACAGTTCAATGGCGGCAATGGCATTGGCGAGACGGTCTGCTCCGACTGCGGTCGGCGGTTCATAACAAACCTGAATGCCCAAGTCGAGCTCGTGTGATACCGTCATGGCCTCAATGTGCCAGTACTGTTCGAGTGCCTGGTTCAGAGTCTGGAGTGCCGCCGGCACGACACTGGCGATGATCACGCCGTCGACTCGGTCGAGCTCGATGTTCGCGGCTTGAAACAACGATCGCAACAAAACAGCGTATTCGTCTGCGGTGCGCCGTGCTTCAGTGGTGAGACGCCAGCGCGCAATCAACGCATTATCGACGAACACGCCTGCCACGATGTTGGTATTTCCGACGTCGAGTGCCAGCAGCATGAACTCTCTCAAACGGGTGCTACCATTGGTCCAGCCTATCATTCACCCGGAGAGACATGTTCATCATCGGAGTGCTCATCGGACCCGCCCTGGCCATCCTGGTGGCTGATGTAGTACTGAAGCCGGGTCAGATCCAGCTCCGCTGGACGTGGGTCGCGGTAGCGGCTCTTATGGTGCTTATTGTCGTCATGCCGTTTTTCGTGGCCGAGTTGAAGTTCGGTCTCATCATCGGCTTGCCGCTCGGCCTACTCCTGGCTGCTACACCGATAGCTCTGCTGCCGGTCGAACGCACATCCGGGCCCGGAACACGGTTCTAACTGGTTGACGCCCACAGTGGTTCTGACTGCATTGGCCCGCGTCCACTCCCTCAATTCTTGTGTCCAGGAGTCAGCTATCGATGGACGTCCTCACTGAGCCGCGCGTCTACCTTGTAGGCCGTACGAGTATCGACCAGGCAGCGGTCGACCAGTTCTTATCGGACGAAAGCACGGCGTGGGCAACTGATACCGACAATGGGTCCGAACTGATCTCGGAACTGGCCGGACGCGTTTGTTATCTCTCGTTCGGCGAAAAGCAAGGCCGGCGGTCCAATCGGGATTATCTGACGAATATCATTGCCATGGAGCACGGCAGCGTGCTCGAGCACTCCGCCTGGAATTTTATCGTGACTGGTGTGTCCCGTTCCTTCTCGCACGAACTCATTCGTCACCGAGCCGGCTGGGGCTATAGCCAGCTCAGCCAGCGATACGTCGACGAGTCAACCGCGAATTTCGTCGAGCCGGATATTATCGCGTCGAGCCAGGCATTGCACGATATCTGGTTCGAGGCCGTGCGATCGTCGCATGAGGCATATCGCCGCCTTGCCGAGGGCCTGGCCGAACTGATCGACCGGGAGTTTCCGGAACTGCCGCGACGCGACAAGCGAAAGCGGGCCAGGGAGGCCGCTCGCAGCGTCTTGCCGAACGCCACCGAGACCAAGATTTTTATGACCGCCAATGCCCGTGCGCTGCGGCATTTCATCGAATATCGCGGTGCCCCTGATGCCGAGCCGGAAATACGGAGGGTAGCGGTAGCATTGCTGGAAGTGATGCGGATCGAGGCCCCATCCATCTTTGGAGACTACGAAACCACGCTCCTGCCCGACGGCTCGATCGCAGCCGGCACGGTGCACAAGAAGGTGTAACCGCGCCTCAAAAGTGGGACCATCCGCCGGGAGGAAGCTCCGCACGCTCCCCCGACTCAGTCACGAGAGTGACGCCTTCCTCCGCTGCGACCACCTCCCCGATGACCGTCAACGGGACATCACCCATGGCTGCCTTTGCTGCAGGCAGGTCTTGCGGCGGCAGAGCCATGAGCAATTCATAGTCTTCTCCCCCCGACAGGGCCAGGGAAACCGGCGCCAGGCCGAGCGCATCGGCGACGGTGCGCGTCTGAGGGGCGATCGGCAGTCGATCCTGGTAAATCACAACTCCCACACCGCTTGCACGGCAGAAGTGGCGAATGTCCCCCGCCAGTCCGTCGCTCAGGTCCAGCATGGCGCGCGGAATGTGAGCCGCTGCCAATCGTCGCGCCGGCGTCACGCGACAGGCAGGAACAGATGGTAACTCGTCCGCCCGGGCGACCATCGCCGGATCACTTTTCGTTCCACGTGAACCGGCCAATCGCCGGGCGGACGCGCCGCCCAGGCTTCCAGTGACCGCCAGGATATCGCCCGGTTGCGCGCCAGAACGCAGCACTACTTCGTCTCGCGGGACGCGTCCCAATACCGTAACGTCAATGCAGATGGGCCCGCCAGTGCTCGTCACGTTTCCTCCGACTATTCCAGTCCCGGTGAGACCGGCCTCGTGGCCCAGGCCCTCATACAATCGATCGACGAAGGCGGTGGGACAGTTCGGTGGTAGAGCGAGCGATACGAGGGCATAGGTCGGTTCGCCCCCCATGGCCGCAATATCGCTGACGTTGATGGCGAGCGCTCGTCTCCCGATGACAAAGGGATCGATCTCTGTGCGTTCGAAGTGCACGCCCTCCACCATCATGTCGACCGTGGCCAGCGCGTAGTAGGGACAGCCAAGGTCAAGCACGGCCGCATCATCACCGATGCCGACGACGGCAGCAGAATCAGCGATCTCGCCCGCCAGCCGGTCGATCAATCCGAACTCTCCAATTTCCTGCAGGGATTGAGGATTCGGTTGAGTCTCTTCCCCCGTGCCGGAGTTCACGACTGTGGCCCCAAACCAACACCATGCGCGCTTTCCGTTACAGTGTCGGTAAGAAGTCCTGGGTATGGAGGTGACACGATGAATCGCTCCGAAGTTGAAGGCTTTTTGACGACCCACGGGCGAGTCGTCGTGGCAACGCTCGGCCCGGAAGGTAAGAGCCAGATGTCGCTGGTACTCGCTGCCTATATGGACGATCAGATCATGTTTACCACGCCCTCGGGCACTCGTAAGGCGCGCAATCTTGCGCGGGATCCGCGGGTGACCGTCCTGGTGCTCGGAGACAACTTCTGGGATTACCTGACGATCGAAGGTAACGCGACGCTGGTCGGCCTGCCTGAGGCCCAGGGACTACTGCGGACGGTGTATGAGCGCATTTCCGGCAAGCCACATCCGGACTGGGACGAGTACGACGAGGCAATGCGCCGGGATGATCGGGTTGTGGTCAAAATCATGCCCGAACGAATGTACCCGCTTTCCGAATGAACTCTCGCAACAGGGCAAGAGCGAGGGTTCGATCTCTAGGGGTAGATTGATCGAGCATTGGAAGCGTCGGCCACGGTTTGCACCGCAAGAATGTACGCCGCAAGACGCATATCCACACTGTGCATCTCCCTGGCGGCCAGGACGCGGTGAAATGAGTGTCGCATGATCTTATGCAGCCGCTCGTTGATCTCCTCTTCGGTCCAGAAAAAGTGCTGTAAATCCTGGACCCACTCGAAGTAAGAAACCGTAACGCCGCCGGCATTGGCCAGCACGTCTGGAATCATAAAGATGCCCTTCTCGTTCAAAACGTCATCGGCTTCCGGCGTCGTCGGGCCGTTTGCGCCTTCGGTTATGATCCTGGCCTGTATGTCCTCCGCGTTCTCCAACGTGATCTGGTTCTCCATCGCGGCAGGCACCAACACGGTCACGGGCAAGGTCAACAACTGATCGTTGGTGATTCGGTCGGCGTGCGGGAATCCCTCGATCGTCCCATGTTCCTGGGTGTATCTGGTGAGGTCGGCAACGTTGATGCCCTTGGGCGCGTAGAGCGCACCGGAGACGTCGCTGACTGCCACGATTTTGCATCCCTGCTCCGCCAGCAACCGGGCTGAATTGCTTCCCACGTTGCCGAATCCCTGGACCGCCACCGTCGTCGTGTCTGCGGCGAGACCCAGGTGTTTCAGCGCCTCCATGGTGACGATCATGACTCCCCGGCCGGTCGCTTCGTCACGCCCCTGACTGCCTCCAATACTCAGGGGCTTGCCGGTGACCACGGCGGGCACGGAATACCCTTTGTGCATGCTGTACGTGTCCATCATCCAGGCCATGGTTTGGGCGTTTGTACCCATATCGGGCGCCGGGATATCACTCTCCGGTCCGATCAAAATCGAGAGCTCCGATGTGAACCGGCGAGTCAAATGCTCCAGTTCGATCTGGCTCAAACGCTTGGGGTCGACCACGACTCCGCCTTTTGCGCCACCAAAAGGAAGGTTGAAGATGGCACACTTCCAGGTCATCCACATGGCAAGCGCTTTGACCTCGTCAAGCGTCACTCCAGGGTGGTACCTGATACCCCCCTTGGTAGGACCGCGGTGGAGATTGTGCTGGACACGATATCCCGTGAACAGGCGGATCGAGCCGTCGTCCATGTGGACCGGGAAATTGACCGTCAGGATCCTCTGCACATCGCGCAGGATCGTGCTAACCGACGGATCGATACTCAGAAATTGGGCAGCGATATCGTACTGCCGCTGAGCAGTTTCGAATGGATTTGGCCCCTTCGACGCGGCTTTCGAATATACCTGGCCCCGTTGGGCGATTTGCACCCGCACACCATACCTTTCCGGCCAAATTGGCCAGCCTGTGGTTAGAGCGAAACAGGCAATCGGACCGACGCACGGTCACCCATACTATGCATCGCGTCTGTGCATCATATGCAAATCCCGGACCTTACATTCCGGTCACTTGTGCCACAGACACAGCGCAACCTCAGTGCAGGCCACTCATCACGATCTGATAGCCACCGCCGGGATAGGGCGAACCGGAGAGCCGTAAAAGCAGAGCCTGTCCCGGCGCCAGGCCGGAGAACGAGGCGCTGGCCGACCCCCCCGATTTGTACTTGACGGTGGCCACGCCGGCAAAGGTCTTGCCACTCCGGTTCAGCACCGAAATCGTGCCGATTCCGCCCGATCCACTGGCGAAAGTGGCGTTGTAACCAACCACCAACCAGGTCGCGGGCAGCCCGCTCAAATTGGGTACCGCGGCCCCGCTCGTCGATCCACTGCCGGCCGCGACAGTACCGCTGTTGCCCACTGAGCCGATCGAACTTACCGACGTGGGTGCAAGCCCGGGCGCGGATACAGCGCCGCTATTGGAAGCGCCGGCAGTACTCGTGTTCGGCACAGCAGTAGGCGCTGCCGTGGCCGACGCCCGATACGAAGCCGCCTGCCGGCGTGCAGTTGCGATCAACGCGCTTGCCTGCCGGCGCGCCTTCGAGTTGGCTGAAGCAACGATCGAGTGCCCCGCCGATTGTGCCTGTCGGACGATGGCTGTGGCCTGTGCCTGAGCCCTATGGATATCCTGTGCAACCAGGGCACTGGTCGTCGCCGGCTTCACCGTCGCCGTGGCTTTGGTCGAGTTGCCCGATACCTTCCCGGCTACAAACGACCCGGCGCTGACGACGCCCACGACCGCAAAAAGCACGACGACTCCGGCTGCGAGGACGAGCGCCGCGTCCAGCCGTTTGCGACCGGATGGTCGCTCTGCTCTATTGACGATGGCTCGGTCCACGATGCCCTCCTGCCGGAATTCTTCGGCATTATAGAGCACTCGCAAGGCACCGTGACGGGATATTTTGCGTGCCTCAGATGCCCCGCAGACGCCCTACGTCGTTCGCCGGATCGACCACTCCGTCAGCCGCCCAATCGCACTTATTTCAATTTGAAGCCGCGTTCGTTCAGCGCTGCGACCATAACTTTACGGGCGATCGGCGCTGCGTATTCAAAGCCCTCGCCGGAGAATTGATGGAGCACGGCGACTGCCACCACCGGATGCAGTGCCGGCGCAAAACAGATGAACCATGCGTTGGCTCGATTACCCCCGCTCGCGGCAGTGCCGGTCTTTCCGGCCACCTGCACTCCTTGAATTTGCGCTTTGAAACCGGACCCGTGATTGACCACAAATGACATGGCATTCGTAATGTCGGCGGCCGTCGCGCGAGTCATCACACGACCGAGCGGCCTGGGTGCGTACGTCCGCAACGCGTGGCCGCCTGGAGTCAGCACCGATTGGACCAGGTGTGGCGCCATCATGACTCCACCGTTGGCCACGGTTCCCGCCACCAGTGCCATTTGCAGTGGTGTGACCTTATCGACACCAGCGCCAAACGCGCTCTGTGCTAACTCGGATTTCGAGGGGTACAATCTGCCGTTCGCGATCGAACTGACCGCTACCGGCAGATCAAATGGTATCGTGCGACCGATCAGATATCGATGAGCGTACCGAATTAGGGTAGGAGCTCCGAGCGTGAGTCCGATGTGCGCGAACGTGAAGTTATCGCTAAAGGCCAGCGCCTGACTCAAAGTGAGCGCGTGTAAATCGGACCGCGTCACGTTGGAAGGATACACACTGTTATCGAAGTACGGACTCGGGCCAAAAACGTCGGTTCCGGCAAAGACATCGCTCAGGTGGAATCGTCCCGAATCAAGTGCCGCGGTCAGCGTGACGATCTTGAAGTCCGAGCCCGGTGGATAGACGCGAGCGACGGCGCGATTCACTAATTGACCGGCAGGCGCCGTAACGCATCGTTGGTAGCGAGCACGTGAGTCTATGGCGGAGGACGGACATGAGGGCTTGCTTACCATGGCCAGCACCGCGCCGGTGCGCGGATCCAGCGCCACAACCGCGCCCGTGGCGTTGCCCAGCGCCGTGGTGGCGACTGCCTGAACGTGCCGGGAGAGCGTCGTCTGCACGGTATCTCCGCGCACTACCCTTCCCAGGAGGTGCGAGACGGAAGACCGCCAGTCGCGCCGCGCGCTGACGGCATCCAGGAAACCGGAATAGAGATCTTCCAGGCCGTACCAGCGAGCGGCCGGTGATCGGTAGCCAAGAATTGGAGCCAGACCGGGTAGGGTGTACACGCGCTTTGCACCTCGGGCAGAGACGGTGCTGTAGGCCAGCGGATGACCGAATCGGTCGACGATGGCACCGCGAGCCTGCCCCGATGCTTCCACCCACTCTGCGCGCTGAGCCAGATCGTCGACGTGCGCCACTCCCAAAAATATGACCATGGCACATATGATGCATCCGATGAGCGGGACGATGGCAGGCCAATCAACCTTCAGATCGCGCGGATCACGATCCGGCACGGGTGCCTGTGCGCCGGGGTGAGGCTCCGCTTCAACGTCTGACACGCGATTCGCCCTCCCCGATTGACCTCGACGCAAGCCCTTCCACCTCCATCCTCGCAGAAAATCTGTCTGGTAGCATGAGGCGGCTAGAGGATTTCAGCGGTCGCATCCTGCAACGTGGGTGATCTGAAGGAGAAGCACACCATGGTCACTGAGGAAAGGGCTGAGAGTTCCGAACTACGTGCCGGCAGCCCACTCGGGCTCGACGTCCGGGGTGCTCTGGCATACATCCGGCTCAACAAGCCGAAGCTTAACTTGTACGATCAACAGCTTATTACCGAGCTAAATGCTGCCATCGACGAGATCCGATTCAACGACGAAATCCGCGTCGTCATCCTTGCAAGCGATCTCGAAAAGGTCTTCTCCGCCGGCGCCGACATCCACATGCTCAAGGCAAGCGACCCCGGTTTCAAGGCTGCCTTCTGCCTCGGAGCCCAGGAAACATTGGCGAAGATGGAACGCACGCCGAAGATCTTTCTGGCCGCGATGCACGGGCACACGGTGGGAGGGGGCCTTGAAATCGCCCTTGCGACTGATATTCGCTTTGCGGCCGATAGCCCCGCGGTACAAATCGGGTTGCCCGAGGTCAAGCTAGGGGTCCTGCCTGGAACAGGCGGGACGCAGCGTCTCTCGCGCTTGATCGGTAAATCCAGAGCACTTGACCTGATGATTACCGGCCGGCTACTGACGCCGCAGGAGGCGCTCGAGATCGGTCTGGTGAATTACCTCTACCCGCCGGACCGTCTGATGGAAGAAGTCGAGAAGTACGCGCACCACCTTCTCTCCGGCGCGACCAAAGCGATCGGATTGATCAAGCAGGCAGTCGTACAGGGTACAGAGGTCCATCTGGACGCTGGTTTCTTTATGGAACGTGAGCTTCAGAACCGACTCTTTGCCTCACATGATGCGCAAGAGGGCCTGCAAGCGTTCATCGACAAACGTCCCCCGGAATTCAACGGCAAGTAGGCGTTTCGACGTTGAACCCGGTCCCTGCAGTCGACGCAGCGACCGTCATCCTGGTCCGGGAGGGCCTGGACGCCGAGTTTCCATGGGAGCTGTTTCTGGTTCGTCGACCGGTGCGAAGCGACTTCGCGGCGGATGTGTACGTATTCCCCGGCGGCAAAGTCGACCCGGCCGACCGGGATCCGGAGCTTACGTCACTCTTCGATGCGTCTCTGCCGGAAAACGCGCCCGATGGGCCGGCCTTTAGAACGGCGGCAGTTCGAGAACTGTTCGAGGAGGCAGGTGTGCTGTTGACCGCAAACCACGATGCTCCCGGCCCGCGCGGATATGAGGACTTTCGTCGTCGCTTACAGTCGAGTGACGTCGATCTGAAAGCGATCGTCAGTACGCTGAAAACCAGGATTGGCGTGACAGCCCTGCACCCGTTCGCACACTGGATCACGCCGGAAACGATGCCTCGACGCTATGACACCTGGTTCTACCTTGCACATTTGCCGCAAGAGCAGTCGGCACGACATGACCTCGTCGAGACCGTCCACAGCGTGTGGATTTCGCCGCGAGACGCACTACGTCGAGCGAGTCTCGGCGCGTTTCCCCTGGTCTTTGTCACGCAGCGGCTCCTGGAGAGGATGGTGGCATATCAATCGATCGATGGGCTGCTCGAGTCCGTCTCGCCTGGGGACTTGCAGCCTGTGATGCCCAGGGTTGTGGATCGTGCCGATGGGACGGTGTTCCTGCTGCCAGGCGACTCGGGCTACTGACGGAACTCGACCGGATACCACACCTCGCCTTCGTGCCGGACCTGCCCTTCACATTCCAGCTTCTGAAGGCCCGCATGCACCGATCCTGCCGCGAGTTCTTGCAACTCGAGCGGAGTGTCGGCGTAGAGGCGTGCCACCAGTGAAGGTATCGAGGACGGCACCTCGGTGAGCGCACCCAGCAGTTCTGCCTCTCGCTGTTGACGGTGTTCGATGTATTCCCGAATCTTGCCATCTGCGTCGTTCACAATCGGTCCATGTCCCGGGGCTATGCAACGCGGATGCATCCGGCGCAGAACGTCGAGGGAAGCGACGTATGCGGTCATGTCACCTTCAGGCGGAGCAACCAGGGTCGAGCCCTGACCCAATATCGTGTCGCCGGTAAATATGATGCCCGGCGGATCGAGGAAATACGAGACGCTATCCGGGGTGTGACCGGGCGTGGCCACGACTCGTAGGAGGCCGTTTTCGACGCCAAAAACCGCATCGGGCTGAAGGGTCGCATGATTCGTGGCGACATACAGTGGATACGGGGCCGAGTCGGCTGCGCGAATAGGCGCATGGAGCAGCTGCGCCAAATGCATCGCCCCCAAGGCGTGGTCCGGATGTCCGTGCGTGAGGAGGATCGCACTCACCGTGCGGTGGGTGGTGTTCACCCAGTCCACCAGAGACGACAGGTGTCGATCGTCGTCAGGACCAGGATCGACTATGTACGCCTGCTCCCGTCCCACGACATACGTGTTCGTGCCCTGGAGGGTCATCGGTCCGGCATTCGAGGCTGTGAAGCGATACGCGACTCCGAGGACCTCGGTCGGTTCGCTCGCCTTGCGGAAAGAACTGCTCATCCTTGCGACCGCTAACTCCGGATCTTCGCGTCCTCAGTTCGTCGGTGCGGCCCGCGCCGATAGCCACCAATTGAGAGTAGCGTCTACTATCAATCACTCCCCTGTAAAGGTTTCGTATGGCCATCGAAGAACAAATCGTCTCCATGGACAAGCTGGTCGCACTTTGTAAGCGACGCGGCTTTGTATTCGGCAGCAGTGAGCTCTACGGAGGTCTGAGTGGCTTCTGGGACTACGGGCCGCTCGGCGTTGAGCTAAAACAGAACATCAAACGCGCCTGGTGGCGCGCAAATGTCCACCTGCGAGATGACGTGGTCGGGCTTGAGTCTGCACTCATCATGCCGTCGGCCATATGGGCTGCTTCGGGGCACCTGCAGAACTTTAATGACCCGTTGGTGGAATGTCAGAGCTGCAAACGCCGTTTCCGAGCGGACGATCTGGAGGGCGCAACAGTCTGCCCGCAATGCGGTGGGCCACTGAGCGAGGCCAGGCAGTTCAACACCATGTTTCAGACTCAGGTGGGACCGGTTGCCGACGAAGGCTCGATCGCCTATCTCCGTCCGGAAACGGCTCAGGGCACGTTCGTGAACTTCAAGAACGTGCTGCAGTCGACGCCCCACAAGATCCCCTTCGGCATCGCCCAGATTGGGAAGTCGTTCCGCAACGAGATAACGACCGGAAACTTCATCTTCCGCAGCCGCGAGTTCGAACAAATGGAGCTCGAGTTCTTCGTCAAACCGGGAACGGACGATGAATGGTTTGACTATTGGCGCGACGAGCGCATGCGATGGTGGACCCATGACATTGGCATCCGACCGCAAAACATTCGCCTGCGTGATCACGCAGTCTCAGAACTCTCTCACTACTCGAAGCAAACGTCGGATTTCGAATACCGCTATCCGTTTGGTACCCGCGAGTTGGAGGGCGTGGCGGACCGCACGGATTTCGACCTCAAGGCGCACATGGCGGGTTCCGGCATCGATCTCACGTACTACGACGACGAAACGCAAGAACGGTATGTTCCCTATGTCATCGAGCCGGCTGTCGGCGTCGATCGGACGTTCCTGGTGGTATTGCTGGATGCCTATGACGAGGAACAAACGGGGCCCAAGCCTTCCGATCGACGCACGGTACTTCGATTGAAGTCGCAGCTGGCTCCATACAAAGTAGCGGTGTTCCCGTTGGTAGCAAACAAACCAGACCTGGTGGCACGTGCTCGCTCCATTTACGCCACACTCAAACCCGAGATGATGGTGGCCTGGGACTCGATTGGAAATGTTGGCAAACGGTACCGCCGCCAGGATGAGGTCGGCACGCCCTGGTGCGTCACTGTCGATTACCAGACGCTCGAGGACAGCACGGTCACGGTGCGCGACCGGGACACGATGACGCAGGAGCGGCATCCGGTAGTCGGACTGAGCGACCTGTTCAGAGAGCGCCTGGTCGCGGGCTAACGCCGGGCCGGTCGCACCCCCACGGGTATAATGGCCGCGCAAGCGGGCCGACGTACGCCCCTGAGTTGACATGTATATAACGGCGCGCCGTTGAGGATCGGAACAGGAGAAGGACAGATGGCACAGACACTAACAGAGCAATCCGAAGGAACTCGGTCCGGGAAGAAGTGGGTATATCTGTTCGACGAAGGGAACGCGTCAATGCGCGATCTCCTCGGCGGCAAAGGCGCGGGCGTGGCGGAAATGACCCGTGCCGGTCTTCCCGTTCCTCCCGGATTCACCATCACGACTGAAGCGTGCAACAGCTACCTGGCGGAGGGCGAACGATTTCCTGATGGGTTGTGGGAGCAGGCGCGCTCGGCACTCAAGACGATCGAAGAGAAAACAGGTCGTGGATTCGGCGACCCACATAATCCGTTGCTCGTGTCGGTCCGGTCCGGTGCAAAGTTTTCCATGCCGGGAATGATGGACACGGTATTGAACCTGGGTCTCAATGATGACACGGCACAGGGATTGGGTCGCCAGGCCGGTGATCAGCGATTCGCGTGCGACGCCTACCGGCGCTTCATTCAGATGTTTGGGAAAATCGTGCTCGACATCGACCCCACATTGTTCGAGCATGCGCTCGAGGCCAAGAAGGAGCGGAAGGGCGTGGCCACCGATGCCGATCTTTCGGTGGATGATCTGCGGGAGCTGGTCGACGAATTCAAGTCGATCATTCGGAGCCAGATCGGCCAGGACTTCCCCACGGATCCCTATGAGCAGCTCAAAGCCTCTATCTCGGCCGTCTTCCGAAGCTGGAACGGCGACCGTGCCCGGGCCTACCGAGAGAACGAACACATCGCGGACGATCTCGGTACGGCAGTCAACGTGCAAGCCATGGTATTCGGAAATATGGGAAACGACTCCGGAACCGGCGTGGCGTTCACGCGCGACCCGTCGACCGGAGATGAACACCTTTTCGGCGAATATCTGATCAATGCGCAGGGCGAAGACGTGGTAGCCGGCATTCGAACTCCACGACCTATCAGCGCCCTGCACGAGGAAATGCCCGCTGCCTACGCCCAGTTCCAGGAAATTGCGACCCGCATGGAGCAGCACTATCGCGACATGCAAGACCTCGAGTTCACCATCGAGCGCGGTAAGCTGTATATGCTGCAGACCAGAAACGCGAAGCGAACCGCAGCCGCGGCCGTAAAAGTGGCGGTCGATATGGTGAACGAAGGACTGATCACAAAGGACGAGGCGCTGCTGCGCATCGATCCGAAGCATGTCGTGCAGCTCCTCCTCCCGCGCTTCGAAGAGAGCGCCCGACAGGCAGCGGTCAGAGACACTCGATTGCTGGCCAGAGGTTTGAACGCGTCCCCCGGCGCTGCCGTCGGAAAGGCAGTCTTTGACGCTGACCGAGCCGCCGAACGCGGCGGCACGGGAGAGGCGGTCATTCTGGTGAGACCGGAAACGTCGCCCGATGACGTGCACGGCATGATTGCCTCAAAAGGCATCCTGACCGCGCGCGGGGGCGCGACCAGTCATGCTGCCGTGGTTGCACGCGGCATGGGCAAGCCGTGCGTGGCCGGAGTCGAAACACTGCGCGTTGACCTCGTTAATCGCAGCATGTCGGTCGATGGAAAGACGGTCCAGGAGGGCGACACGATCAGTATTGACGGCGCAACCGGCGAAGTTTTCCTCGGTGCCATCAATGCGATCGCCCCGAATTTTTCCGAAGAGCGAGAGTTGTCACAGATACTCTCCTGGGCGGACGACATTCGGCGTCTCGAAGTCTGGGCAAATGCGGATTATCCACGAGACGCGGAACGAGCGCGTGAGTACGGCGCCCAGGGGATCGGCCTGTGCCGAACGGAACACATGTTCTTCGAGGAGGAGCGTCTTCCGATCGTGCACAAGATGATCCTGTCCGCCGACGAGGCAGCTCGCATCGAGAATGAACTGAGCCAGTTGGAGGAGGAAGCCAATCGTGGCGGTCGCAAAGACCCGAGGCTTCAGGAACGGCTGGAAGCCGCTCGGAAGCGGGCTGAGACTTCCGAGGCGGTTCGAGCGTACCGGGAGGCGTTGACCCAGCTTCTTCCCATTCAAAAAGGAGACTTTCGAGGGGTTCTTGGCGCCATGCACGGGCTCCCCGTGGTCATTCGCCTCATTGATCCGCCCTTGCACGAGTTCCTGCCGTCGTACGACGAGCTTATCGCCGACGTCACAGCTCTGAGGATTCGTGGAAACAATCCGGCCGAATTGGCGGAGAAGGAACGCTTGCTGCAGGCGGTGGGGAGCATGCGCGAACAGAATCCCATGCTCGGCCTGAGGGGTATCCGCCTCGGCATACTCTACCCGGCCATCATCGACATGCAGGTTCGGGCCATCCTGACCGCGGCCGTGGAGCTCCAACAGGAGGGACTGGATGTGCGGCCCGAAATAATGGTCCCACTGGTCGGCACCGCGGCAGAGATGCGATTCGCGCGCGAACGCATCGAGCGGGTTGCGCAGGAGGTACTCTCCGAGACCGGGGTCAACCTTCACTACAAGATCGGCACCATGATTGAGATTCCGCGTGCCGCCTTGACCGCGGATGAGATCGCGCAAGATGCAGAGTTCTTCAGCTTCGGCACGAACGACCTGACGCAGACAACCTTTGGCTACTCGCGCGACGATGCGGAAGGAAAATTCCTGCTTCGCTACGTCGACCTTGGCATCTTGCCGACCAACCCGTTCCAGGAGCTCGATCGGACAGGCGTGGGCAAACTCATGCAGATGGCTGTCGAGTCGGGCCGAGCCACCCGACCGGATCTCGAAATCGGGATTTGCGGCGAGCATGGCGGCGACCCGAGTTCGGTCGAGTTCTGCAACTCCATCGGCTTGAACTATGTAAGTTGCTCGCCCTTCCGGGTTCCGGTGGCCCGACTGGCGGCAGCCCAGGCGGTGATCGCGCAGAACGCAACCAAGTCGGACACGCGCTAAAGCAACCTTGGAAGCCCGCGGGGGATGGCACACGCCATCCCTCGCTTCCCTCGCGCCGGCAGTTTCAGCTCCGCCGCGAAACGTGTCCAGCTTATTCCGGCTTGGTACCCCAGTGGAGTGCGACTGTGCCAAAGTTGAGATAGCGGTACGTCACGCCGCGCAGACCGGCTGACTGCATCATGGCGCCCAGGGTTGGCGCATCGGGGAATTCGGACACCGACTCGGGGAGATACGTGTACGCATCTCGGGCTCGAGCCAGCACCTGTCCCAGCCGCGGAATGACATGATCCATATAGTGGCGAGCCAGAAGATTGGCCGGAGGCGTCAATTCCAGAATGACCACACGTCTCCCCGGAGCAACCACCCGCGCCATCTCCCGAATTCCGCGTAGACGGTCGTCCAGATTCCGCAGTCCGAACCCACACGTAGCCGCGGCAAATGAGTTATCCGAAAACTCAAGTTCCTGCGCATTGCCCACCAGAAACGAGACCGGCAGATGTCTTCCGGCGGACTTCTGGCGCGCCAGATGCAGCATCGGTTCAGAGAAGTCCACCCCGATCACGTGTCCCTTGGGCGCTACCCTTGACGCGAGCTCGAAAGCAAGATCGCCGGTTCCGGTTGCAACATCAACCACCCTGTCGCCCGGACCGACGTTCGCGACTTCAACCGCATCCCGTCGCCAGCGCTGGTCCTGCCCCATCGTCATCACAAAATTCATGACATCGTATCGGTCGGCGATCGCCGCGAACATTTCAGACACGTACGCGCTACGAGATGTCACCCACGGTTTCGACATCGTGTTCTGTTGGACCTTTCGAGGATGGGCAAGGCCCTACATCGCGGATGCTTCCGCCACCCGTGACGGCATCTGCACCGGCGTCAGCCAGCTGGAATACTTGGGATTGCGTGCCCTCGCCACATCGAAATACATGCTCTGGAGAGACGACGAAATTGGTCCAACTTCGCCGGTCCCAACTCGCCGCCGATCGACACTTGTGATGGGTGCTACCTGCACTCCCGTTCCACAAAGAAAAATCTCGTCGGCGGTGTACAGTTCGCTACGTCCCACCGAGCGTTCCACGCAGCGCACGCCGAGTTCATCTCTGGCCAGCATCATGACTGCATTGCGCGTGTATCCCTCGAGGATCCCGTCGGCGACTGATGGAGTAACAAGTACGCCGTCCCGGACGAGGAAAATATTCGCAGCGCTGGCCTCTGAAACATAGCCCAGTTGGTTCAGCACGATCGCTTCGTCGTATCCATTCAGAATCGCTTCGTTCTTTGCGAGCGCGCTGTTGACATAATTCCCGGTGATCTTTGCACGGCCTGGAATGGCGTTGTCGTCGCTGCGCTTCCAGGAGCTGACACACACCGCGAGACCTCGATCCATATCGACGTAGTTCCCGAACGGCGTAACCACGATTGCAGTATCGTCCGCGATTCCCTGCATAGATACACCGATGCTTTCTGAAGACTTATAGGCGAGCGGACGAATATAGACATCCTCTCGAAACCGGTGCATTCGACACAGCTCGGCCGTGTACTCCACCAGTTCGTCCGCGGTGTACGGCACGTCGATGAATATCATGCGGGTGTTCTTCAAGAAGCGTACGTAGTGCTCGCGAGCCAGCAAGAGAAACAAGTCTTCTTTATCGGGATTCCAGTAGCCTCGAATGCCTTCGAACACGCCGGTACCGTAGTTGAGTCCATGGGTCAAAACGCCCACCTTGGCGAGTTCGTAAGGGACGATCTTGCCTTGAAAGAAGGCGTACTTCTGCGTACCTGTAGATGTCACGACGGCATTCTCCTCGAGCAGCACTGGACTATCAGTGAAGCGGGACACAATCAGTATAGAGTCGGTCTAGCGGTTGTTCCGAGTCGAGCGCCGACGCCGACGAAGCCTCGGATGCGATCGCCATTGACGCAGGCGATTCGCGCGCCAGGCGAGCATTGGTGGGCGCGACAGGACTCGAACCTGTGACCACGCGGATGTAAGCCGCGCGCTCTGCCGACTGAGCTACGCGCCCTTGCAGCCAACTCGATCGAACCGTCCATTGTATGAAATGCCGTCGGGCAGCCCCCAACCTTGTCCCGTGCGGGAGCAAAGGCGCAGGCGGCGGCGCAAAGGCATCGGCGTAGCGAGCGTTTCTATAATACTGCGACTTGAATACCCTCGGCTGCGCCGGCAGTCGATAGATGGAGAGAGGGATTGAGCCAAAAGGAATCAATACGCGACGTCGACGTGGCCGGAAAGCGAGTTTTCGTGCGCGTGGACTTCAATGTACCCATTCACGGTGGAACGATCTCCGACGATACGCGGATCAGAGCTGCCGTGCCCACGATTCAGTATTTGCTCGACCACGGCGCCTCCGTGATCCTCGCATCGCACCTCGGCCGTCCCGGGGGCCGGGTGCAAGATGATTTGAAGCTCGCCCCGGTGGCCGATCGGCTGGGTGAGATACTCAGGATCCCGGTTCAGGTGGCCCCTGACTCAGTCGGAGGCGAGACCGCGAGCCTCGCTCACGCGCTGCAACCGGGCGACGTTCTGATGCTTGAGAACGTGAGGTTTCATCCCGAGGAGGAGTCCAACGACGCCGGCTACGCCCGTGATCTGGCCGAGCTTGCCAACCTGTACGTCGATGATGCTTTCGGCTCAGCGCATCGCGCGCATGCCTCAACCGAGGGCATCACTCACTTCCTGACGTCCGTGGCCGGCTTGCTCATGGAGCGGGAACTCACTGCGCTCGGCAGTGTGATCAACCATCCCGACAGACCGCTGGTTGCCATCATTGGTGGCGCCAAGATATCGAGCAAAATCGGCGTATTGACACACTTGCTGGATCTCACCGATTCATTTCTGATCGGCGGAGGCATGGCGAACACGCTGCTGAAAGCGCAGGGCCACGAAGTCGGTGACTCCTTGATCGAGGAGGACAAGCTC
The DNA here is from genome assembly GCA_025449555.1 of Chloroflexota bacterium. GTDB lineage: Bacteria > Chloroflexota > UBA5177 > UBA5177 > UBA5177 > JANWJD01. The sequence continues at coordinate 40,062 of JANWJD010000057.1, forward strand.
GACGAGGCACGGTCCTTTCTCGATCTGGCGCGCTCGCGCGCACGCCAGGTCGAATTGCCGCGGGATGTGGTCGTCGTGCGCGAGGTGTCAACCGAAGCGGAGCGAAAGACCGTTCGAGTTGAAGACGTGGAGACGGGTTGGAAGATAGTCGACATCGGTCCCGACACGGTGGCCTCGTTCGGTGACTTTATCGGCCATGCGGGGACGGTCGTGTGGAACGGCCCCATGGGCATCTTCGAGCTCGAGCCATTTGCGGCCGGCACTCGTGCCGTGGCGCGCGCGGTAGCTGCGAGTAATGCCAGGTCGATTGTCGGTGGAGGAGACTCCGTGGCCGCAGTCGAGGAGGCCGGCCTGGCAGACCGTATGACTCACATCTCTACCGGTGGCGGGGCCTCACTCGAGTTTCTCGAAGGGCGGACACTTCCCGGTGTTGCTGCCCTACAGGACGCACCAGTAAGGGGGGTAACGCCATGAAAGTTCCAGAGTCGGACGATTCGCAGCCTGTCTCGTGGTTAACGATCCGGGCTGCAACACCCGTTTTTTCATCGGACGGCGAAGAGGTGGGAAGCGTCCATGAAGTGTTGGGTTCAGAGCAAGCAGATATCTTTCACGGCATTGTCGTACGGTCCGGACTGCTCGGTAAAGACGCAGTAGTGCCTGGAGAGAAAATCAGCGGCATGACCGACAGCCGCATCGACCTCAGTCTCTCGGCCGAGGAAGTGCGCGCTCTCGAGCCGTTCAGAGAAGAAGAGTCCTATCACCTGGGCATCATCGGAATCTTCCGCCACAGGATTGGATGGGTGTCGGAAGGCCGTGATCCCGAGTAGGAGGGGAGTAGCAGCGTTACGAATTGGGCCAGTGCCGCGTTAGTTGGTAGACACATTGCCCATCTATACCGCGATGCCGGATCGTGTCGATGGACCCTGCGAGGTTGGTTCCGGCTCATACGCCCTGAGGAGGGATAGAAGCGCATGAAAAACGGGTTGAGACTGATCGTACCGGTGCTGGGAGCGGGTGCCCTGATCACGTCAGTGTTCTCCGGAGCTCTGGCAAGCCATTCGCCTGCTCCCCGCGAATTTCTTCGCACTGCGGTGAAATCGTACACGGTGAACGGAAAATTGACCGTCACGGACGTATTGCGTGTCAACAAAAATCAAAGCGTGTATGGGCGTCAGTACGCTCACGGCGGGCTACAGATCTGGAAGGGAATGACGGTGACCAACGGAGGATTAACGGTCACCAGCGGAGGCGTGACGGCCGACGCTTTGAATGTCAAAGGAGCGCTGAGTGCCGCCAGTGCCACGCTGGCCGGCAACTTACAGACCGGTACACTCCAGTCAGGAGCGATCAATGGGTCAACCCTCGCGTTGACCGGCGCCGCCACGATCGGTGGAGTATTGAACGCCGCCGGAAGAGTAACCGGCAATGGCGTGGACGCGGGATCCGGCGGCCTGACGACGACCGGCAATATAGCGGGGTCCGGCTTTAGCGCTTCATCGATTACTGACTCTGGAGCTCTGTCGGCCGGTAGTTTGACCACGAGCGGGTCGCTTTCCGCCGGCAGCGCGGCGTTCAGCAACCTCCAGGTCTCAGGCGCCGTGAATTTCACGAATGCCACCGTGACGGGCCTCAATTTGAGCAGTCTCAACCTGAGCGGATCGACTCTATCATCCCTCACGCTCGGTAACACCTCGAGTTCGTCCGCCCCACTCAACCTGGGCGCGAACGGCCGAACGATCGCGCTGGGTGTAAGCAGCAACGGGGCACTGGCTCTTGATAACCTCGCCGTCAATTCAAGTCTGGCCGTCGGAGGCAGCGCGTCGATCGGTGGAAATCTCTCGATCGGGGGAAGTGGTGGACTCACGACCGGCGTGGTGACTGCCCCGACCCCATCCGGCTCGTCGACTCCGAGCACGCTGGCGCTTGCCGGCAGCACGATCGCACTCAACGGAAACACGATTCACAACGGAAACACGACACTGGCGCAAGGCAAAGATCTCATTCTCTCCACCTCGATCGGAGCAGCCACCCACGTCACGGCCGCGGGCGATACGGATGTGGCTGGAGTGCTCTCCGTCACTCCTGCAGCCAGTGTTACCAGCCCGGGTCCCGCTGTCGGGACGGCACAGTACAACTTTACCGAGCCCTATACGACGGCACCGAACGTGGTCGTCTCTGCCTCCAGCAACCCGCTGCAGAGCGCACAGGTCCCGGCCGTATGGGTGACGTTGAATGTCAACTCGAGCAGCCAGTACACCGGCTTCATCCTGCACTACCAGGTGCCGTCCACCACTTCTAACCCGGCCACGGTCACGTACAACTACCACGTAATCGGTTCATAACCACTGCGAGCAACCACGCGACATGGAGGCGGGGCTGCTGCGCAAGCCGCAGTGTCCCGCCGCCCGGCGTCCTGCCTCATAATCGATCCCGATGCGACCACATATCCGTGGCGTCGTGCCGCCGTGCCACCTGAGTCTCCCTCGGGTTGACACGCGCTTGCCCCCGGCCTACTCCGATTGCCTGCGTTCAGCCGGACGTCGCCGGCATACGTTCTTCCGAAACCGCGTGATGGTTGGCTCCGGCCGGGTGAACGACGATGTCGAATTCATCCGGGTTATCCATAATCTCCATGAGAACCGACGTTCCGTCACGCACCAGGCGCAGACTGAGGTGGGAGCCTCCCACACAGAGGTCACGAACGGCGATCTCATTCAAGCAGGATGGAAGAGCGGGAGTAAGATCGACGCGCTTGGCAAACGGCGCCGCGGCCACACCGAGAATCGTTTGCAATAACGAAAAGATAGCTCCCGCCGACCACGCTTGGGGACGGCACGCATCCGGTTGTCTCGCCAGTACGCCACCCACTTCCCGACTTACTCCTGCGTACACCTCGGGCCACCGCCGGTACTCGAACGAGAGCGAAGCATCGATCAGGGAGTCGAGCACTGCTTGCGTCTCTATGACATAGCCGTACTTCTTCAGCCCTGACGCGATCAATGCATTCTCAAACGGCCAGATAGAGCCGTTGTGATAGCTGAACGGGTTATAAGCCGGTTCCGCATTGGACATGGTCCTCACGCCCCATGAGGTGAACAGTCGCTCCGACATCAAGGTATCGATGAATGCGGCGGCGTGCTCCTCGTCGATCAGCCGCGCCCACAGGCACTCGGCAGGGTTGGACGTGATCGAGTCGACCTGCCGATGGTGGCCGTCGAGGGCCATTGCATAGTAGTTCTTGTCAGGCATCCAGAAGTCCTGGTTGAACTTCGTTTTCAAGACCGCGGCTCTGGTTGCCAGCCGGTATCCTTCCTCGGCCATCGACTCAGAGGCCGGCATCGCGCCGTAGACTTCGGCCCAAATGTGGAGCGCCCGATAGAGGTCCCCTTGCACCTCCGCGAGGCTGACCGGGTGGTCGGTGACCATGGTACCGTCGGAGTAAGCGACCGCCGTGGAGCTGTCTTTCCAACCCTGATTGAATAGACCCACCGTGAGGGCGGCGGAGCTTACCTTGGGCGGTGTGTGGGCCTGGTACTGCACGTAACCCGAACCATCGATATCCCCGTACCTATCGATCCACTCCCATGCTGCGTCGAAATTCGGCTTCAACTCGTGGTACAGAGATAGATCACCGGTCCATCGGAGATACTCCCCGGCCAGCACCAGAAACAAGACCGTCGAATCTACCGAACCGTAGAACAGGCCAAAAGGCACCTCTTTCAAGCGAGCAAGCTCGCCTGTGTGCATCTCGTGCATGATCTTCCCTGGCTGTTCGTAGTTCCAGGGATTGACCTCCTTACCCTGTCGCGCGGCCAGAAACCGAAGCACGTTGCGCGCAAGCTGTGGATTCCACGTCAGAGTCTCGAGTCCAGTGATCAGCGCGTCCCGCCCAAATGGCACGGCGAAACGAGGAAGACCGGCGGCCGGCACCCAGGCATCATCAAATTCGGTCAGCAAGACCTCGAGGTCGTCGATGCTTCGGGCAATGATCGCATCGATCGTTACATTGCTGGTGAAGAAAACAGCGGCGTCGTCGAACCACTCCGGCTTCGGTGTGCGCACCACATGTGGCTGGGGCTGCAGGCTCACGCCTTCTGGAGCTTCTTCCACCAGACTGATTTCTAGCATGATCACCTGGCGCTCTGCACGGTCGAGACCGACGTCGAATCGCAGGCGACCATCCTCGAAACTCTTCATGTTGGGTTTCACGTCGACGCGGGTGCGGCGTGTCACTTTGTCCAGGCCGATGTACTGCAGTTCAAGGTGGTCGGGCGAATGTTGCACCGGGAGCGTCTCGCCACGTTTCAGGCGTTTTACCCCTCGCGCTTCGAAAGAATCGAAGAAATCGCTTCCGACGGCGATTTCGAACAGGAACTCAACCGGCTGAAGCGACCAGTTGACCAGCGTGATTTCCACCTGGATTGCCGCTTCTCCGATCGTGTTCCGCTGCAGACAACCGATCGCGCGAGCCGGGATGGTTTCGAGCGCGGGATTCGTGTGCAAATATGAAGCTTGAAAGAGGATTTCCTCACTTGAACCCATGAGAACCGGAGGTTCTCCACCGATGAAGAGCTGAAAGTTGCTGAGGTACCGAGTGTCGGCCAGAAACAACCCCTGACTGGCACTCGACCCAGGATCCATCGAGCCGTCTTCATGAGTCGCCACCACCACCGGGCCTCGCTTGACTATTCGACGATGCTGCACCCTATATCACCTCCGCAGCTAGATGTATCAAGGGTAAAGGCTGTCACCGTTTCTCCACAGGTAGATCGCCTGCGTGGGACATTCTTGCGCCGCGGCCAGGAGACGTTCCTCACTTTCCTCCTCAGGCTCGAGCACTTCGGCCTTCATACTCTGGTCCAGCCCAAACGCCTGAGGCGCCAGAACGAAACATGGACCGCTGCCCACGCACAACGACCGGTCTATGGTCGCGTGGATCCCATGAATCTTTTGCAATTCTGTCTCCTCTCCGGGTTGCCCCTGGGCGAATTATGTCCGTAGTATGGTGGGTTGATGAGGGATAGATTTTTCAAGCGAACCGCCCATTGACCCGCAACGCCGTTCTCGGCGGAGGCGCACTGGGGCTCACTGCAGCCTTACGACTCGTCCAACGGGGCGAAGAAGTGACCCTGTACGAACGCGAGCCCGTTCCCGGCGGTCTCGCGGCCGGGTTCCGGGTTGGGCCGTCGTATCTGGAAAAGTTCTATCACCATCTTTTTCGCTCCGATACGCACGCTGTCGCCATGATCGAGGAGCTTGGGCTGGGTGACAAATTGGTCTGGCCGCGTCCCCTGACCAGCACACTGATTGGGGGCAAGCCGCAGCAGCTCGACTCCGCCCTCAGCCTGCTACGATTCACCCCGCTGCCGTTCCAGGATCGGTTGCGCCTCGGTTTCGCCCTGCTCTACCTGCGACGTGAGCCCAATTATCACCGGCTCGAACACACTACGGCTGAAGCCTGGATCCGCCGCTACATGGGTGAACGTGTCTTTGAGGTGCTCTGGCAACCGCTCTTGCGCTCCAAGTTTGGCGACCGTGCCTCCGAAATCGCCATGCCATGGTTCTGGGCCAGAACGCACTTTCGCAGCACGTCCCTGGGATACCTGCGCGGCGGGTTTCAGCAGTTATACGATTCCCTCGTCGGCGCGATCGAAACTCTCGGCGGAGCGACGTGTTTTGGCACGGAGGTGCAGGCGATCATCCCTCATTACGACGGAACCTTGTCGGTTCGAACGGCTGCGGGCGAGGAGCGCTTCGACCGCGTCATCTCGACCCTTCCGACCAGGCTCACTATCAATTTGACCCAGGAACTGCAGGGAGAGTATGAGCGACAGTACGGAACGCTGCAGTCGTACGGCGCACATTGCGCTGTCCTGATGCTCGATCGACCGCTGACGGATATTTATTGGTTGAACATCAATGATCCTGGATACCCGTTCCTCGCTTTGGTGGAACACACCAATTACATGCCGCCGGAGGATTACGACGGAAAGCGCATCGTCTACCTGGGAAACTATCTTCCCATGACCAACGAATTGTTCTCCATGTCTCCGGAAGACATCCTGGCGCGCTACGTTCCCGCCTTGAAGCGGGTCAATCCTTCCTTCGACGAGAGCTGGATTACCGAGTACCAGATGTTTAAAGCGCCGTTTGCTCAGCCGATCGTCACGCTCGGTTACCCCGATCGATTACCCGCGCATCAAACTCCGGTGATGAACCTCTACCTGGCCAACATGTCGCAGGTCTACCCACAGGACCGGGGTCAAAACTACAGCATTGCCATGGCAGAGAGACTCATTGAGAGCCTCCCTGTTGCCACGTCGCGTTTATGACCGCTCCTCACAGCTACGATCCCTTGCGGTTCGAACGGGTGCACATCCGCACGGACGAGGCGCTGAAAGCCCTTGCTCCGCGTTTCGAGTCGGCCGATGCGGTCGGGATCGACATCGAAATGGGTCAACACGTCGAGCGGCGCCCCGGAGGAATACAGGAGTGGACCCATATTCTGGCATTGATCCAGATAGCGTCCGAGTCCTTGAGCGTACTGATCGATCCGCTGCGCTGCAACGACCTCTCGCCCTTGCGTCCCCTCCTCGCCGGTAACACCCGTAAGGTCTTCCTTGGTGGTGGGCAGGATTCCGCCCTGCTGGACGCGGCCGGCATCCCGGCTCACAATATCGTCGACGTGGGCGAGATCGCGCTTGCCGTCTTTGGGCGGCGAGAAGACGGCATGGCCGCGCTTGCCCGGCGTATCTTCGATCTGAGCCTGGATAAGTCGGTCCGGCGGACCGACTGGCTGCAGCGCCCGCTCAATCCGGCGCTATTGGCGTACGCCTATCGCGATGCAGAACTTACTCTCCTGATCTACCGATGGTTCCAGGAGCACTATCCGGAGGCAGTGGACCTGCACGAGCGCACGCTGCTGGATGCCCGACTGTCGGACGATGTTGCCCCCTGGATCCTCGCAGCGCTCTCGGGCAATCGCTCGGGGCCCGATCCACTGGCCGTGGTCATGGAGCACGGATTCGACCCATCGCGAGATCGTGACGTGCTCACCGAGGACATGCGCCTCGCGTTAGCTGAAACCACTGCTCCGCGCCTGGTCAATAAGCTCGTACGCGTCTCGTCCGACATCGGACTCTCTGACCTCGTGCCTCGCTTCATCGAGCTGACGGGCTCGCACTCTTCGCTCATCCGAACGGCGGCCGCTCGCGCCATAGGAATCCTGGGAACACCGGAAAGTGGCGAGACGACGCTCCTGAAACTCAAGGACGATCCGGTTGCCGAGGTGAAATCAGCAGCTGAAGCCGCGCTTCACGATCTGCGCGCTCCCCGCCAGGCGGTGACGGTCGACGAAGCGGAGGAGGACGAGCCGTCGCTCGATCCCGCGGCCATGTCGGCGTTGCAAAGCCTCATGCAGTCCATGCAGGTGGACGAAGCATAGATCACGCCCCGGCTGCCTCTTGCTCCTGATACTGCAATTGGTAGAGCCGATGGTAGAAGCCTTGCTGAATGAGGAGTTGGTCGTGACTGCCTTCTTCCACTAGGCGCCCCTTGTGTAACACCAGGATGCGATCGACGTGACGGATGGTAAACAGGCGATGGGCGATGATGATGCTTGTGCGTCCTCTCATCAGGCGCTCCAGGGCGTCCTGAATCAGCGCCTCTGTTTCCGTGTCGACGCTCGAGGTTGCCTCATCGAGCACGAGCAAAACCTCTGGATCGAATGCAATGGCCCGCGCGAATGCGACCAGTTGTCGTTGTCCCGAGGAGAAATTCGCTCCCCGCTCGCGCACGATGTGATCGTAGCCATCCGCCAGGCGTTCGATGAACTTGTCGGCATTGACGAAAACGGCTGCATCGCGTACCTGCTCGTCGGAGATTCCCTGATTGTGCAGACGGATGTTGCTCGCGATCGTGCCGGAAAAAAGGACGGCATCCTGCAGCACCGTTCCGATGTGCATGCGCACGTCGGAACGTTTCATATCTCGAATGTCGACTCCGTCCAGCAGAATCTGGCCCTGCTGGATGTCGTAGAAGCGCGACATTATGCTGATGAGCGAAGTCTTTCCCGCTCCGGTTGCACCGACGATCGCCACGCTTTCTCCAGCTCGAATGTGGAATGAAACGTCTTTGAGCACCGGGTGGTCGGGATCGTAGCCAAACGTCACGTTTCTGAATTCGATGTCGCCCTGTACCCGTTCAAGATGCTGTGGGCGTGGCGGATCGGGCGGCTCCTGTTCTTCATCCAGCAATCCAAAGATGCGCTCTGATGCCGCCATGGCGGATTGCAAGATCGTGTACTTTTCGGCCAGATCACGGATCGGCTGAAAGGCGCGATCGGTGTACTGGATAGCTGCTACCAGCGAGCCCAAAGTGAAGGCAGCTCCCCAATGGGACATGATGCCTTCCCCCCCGATTCCCAGGAGGAGGGCAGTGGAGAGTGCTCCCAGGAACATCACGATCGGAGAGAAGATCGAGTACGCAAAGATGGACCTCAGGTTGGCCGAGAGATAGTCGGCGTTGAGCGCGTCGAACTCGTTGAACATGGTAGTTTCACGGCCAAACAATTGAACGACAACCATGCCGGTGATGTTCTCGTTCAGGAACCCGTTCACGCGCGACAGCCGCACTCGTATATTGCGATAAATGACCCGCATGGTCTTCTGAAATATGCGGGAAATCACGGCAATAATCGGCATCACGGCCAGGGACACGAGAGCAAGTTGCCAGCTCACCACGATGAACATCACGATGACGATGCCGATCAGCGTCGTGATGTCTCCCAGAATCGACACCACTCCCTGCGTGAGCAGGTCGTTCAGAGCGTCGATATCGCTCGTCATGCGAGTCATCAGACGACCCACGGGGTTCCGATCGAAAAAGCGGAGCGGCAGCCGCTGTAGGTGCGAAAAAATCTCACTACGGAGGTCGTACATTACGCGCTGACCCACGAACTGTATGAAATAGTTCTCCCCATACCGCATGGCGAAGCCGAGAATCAAACTACCCACATACACTGCGAATATCAGCTTCAGTCCATCCGGCTTGTGCGGGACCATGTACTGGTCGATGGCGATTTTGGTGAGCCACGGGCCCGCCAGGTCCAGCACGCCGGTCCCCGTGAGCAGCAACAGAGAAAGCACCAGTTTGGAGAGATACGGACGCAGGTACGGCAGAAGTCGGCGCATCAAGCGGCCGTCGTACGCCTTCCCGAGGATCTCGTCCTCGTCGTGCTCGATATGCGGCTTCATCGGTCCTCGACCAATTCGGACACTACGTCGTCGACCTCCAGTTCCTGCTGCAGCAATTCACGCCGATACATGCGGGCATAGAGTCCATCATTCAAGAGAAGTTCACGGTGCGTCCCTTGCTCCGCGACCCGTCCGGCATGCAGCACCACGATCTTGTCCGCATCCTTCACCGTCGAGATCCGCATCGCGGTGATAAGTGTGGTGCGCTGTTCCATCACCCGCTTTAGTCGGGACAAAATCTCGGCCTGGGTATGAGTGTCCACGCTCGACATGGCATCGTCGAGAATCAAGATGGTTGGATCGCGCAACACCGCCCTGGCGAGTGAGGTGCGTTGTTTCTGCCCTCCCGAAAGACTGACGCCGCGCTCTCCCACGATGGTGTCGAGACCTCGCGGAAACTGCTCCAGATCTTTGCTCAAGCGCGACGTCTCCAGGGCTTCCGACACCTCCTGCTCGGTCGCGTCCCGAACCCCAAACATCACGTTTTCGCGCAGCGTCGCAGAGAACAAAAACGTGTCCTGCGGCACATATCCGATCGCGCCGCGCAATGTTTCGAGTGGAATCCGGCGCACGTTCACGCCGTCGATCAGTACTTCACCCTCGTCCGCTTCGAGGACCCGTGGAACCAGGCTCATCAAGGTGGTCTTTCCAACGCCTGTCATGCCGACGATGGCGACGGTAGTTCCTGGTTCAACCGTGAACGAAACGTCCTCCAGTACGGTCACGTCGTCATACTTCACGCCCACGTGCCGGAACTGGATAGCGCCGTGAACCTGAATTGAACCCAGCGTCCGCCCGCTGTCACGGATGGTGGGACGCCGGGTCATCACTTCCATCACCCTTCCCATCGACGCGGCTCCCTGCTGGAACATGTTAATGACCCAGCCGAGCGCGATCATGGGCCACGCCAACATGGCGAGATAGGCGTTGAATTGTACGAACTCGCCGGTCGAGATTTCTCGATTTGCCACCTCGGTTCCACCGACGTAGAGCACCAGGGCCAGCGCGATGCCCACCACGAACGACATGAGCGGCCACATGATGCCCGACAGTCGGACGTAGCTGAGATTGCGCGTGACGTACTCCTCGTTGGTGCGCCCAAAGGCCTCGATCTCCAGATCCTCCTGTACGAAGGCCTTCACCACCCGGATGCCGGAAAAATTCTCCTGCGCATAGGTGGACACATGGCCGAACTGGTCCTGCACCAGCCGGTACCGCCGCTGCAGTGTGCGGCTCACGACCGCCATCGTGATCGATACGAAAGGAAGCACCGCGAACGCGACCAGTGCAAGTTTCCAGTTGATGATCAACATCAGGATCGCCACGACGACCAGCATGATGATCGTGCTGATCAAACTGATCATTCCCATGCCGACAAACTGCCGCACAGCATTGAGATCGTTGGTCAGCCGGGCCATGAGATCGCCGGTATGCATCTCGCCGTAGAACGACTGGTCGAGCGCCTGCAGGTGACGGAATGCCGCGTTGCGCAGGTCGTATTCCAGGAACCGGGAGACACGATTCACCGTACTGCGTTGCACGAACGCAAAGATGGACTGTCCAACGGCCGCACCCAGGAAGAGCAGCACGTAGCGCAGCAGTTCCCCACCCGTTAAATGCTTCTGAAGGTGATCGATGGCCAGCCGGAGGATGTACGGCTGTATGACACCGAAAAACGTCCCGGCGAGGATCGCGATTACGCCGATTCCGATGCGCAATTTGTGTCGGCGTAAGTACGGCAACACGTGCCTAAGGTTCTGCACTGTCCTCGTTCCTTCCCCGTGTACGAGTTAGCCCTTGCGGACAAAAACTCCGTACGAGTCGAAGTCAAAATCGATGACTTCGAGCTTTTTCATTTTGAGCGCCGTCCGCAATCGATCAGAGCTGCCGGCCTCGACGGCGAAGACGCAACACCCCCCACCACCCGCGCCACATGCCTTGCCGCCCCGTGCTCCGTGCGCACGCGCGAAGTGGAAGAGATCATCCAGCTCCGGGCTGGTCACTGATGGATGAAGCTCCTTTTGATACGTCCAGTTCTCGTTCAACAAGTCGGAAAAGACCTCGATATTCTGTTGCGCGAGCGCATCCCTCATCTCGTAGGCAACGCGTTTGAGCCCGTTCAGCGCGGCAAGCACCGGCCCATGTCCGGCTGTGTAGCGCGACCAGACGTGCTCGTGAATCGAGCCCGAGAGTCGGCTTTTTCCGCTGTAGACGAGAACCAGTCGTGACCGCATCTCGTCCTGAAAGGAAAGAGGCAAGTCCAGGGGCTGTGCCTCAACGGTCCCGCCGAACGAGAAAAAATGAATGCCGCCAAGCGCAGCGGCGTACTCATCTTGCTTCCCTCCGAGTATACCCAGCATTTCCGAGAGGCGACAAGCCATCTCCGCAATTTCAGACCGGCTTGACGTGTTGTTGATGCTCGTTTTCACCATCGCCAGCCACAGCACATTTTGAGCCGCCGACGAGCCCAATCCGGAACCGGAAGGAAGGTCAAGGGAGTACGACGCATAACTGCGGTCGCCGCGCAATGCATGCAGGATTCCGGTCGCATCCGGCCTGGCAATCTGTCCGGTGACGTAGCGAGTGATTGCAGCGTTCAGAACCGCTCCGCCCTTGTCTTCCGCGTAAAAGGGCACATCCGTCCAACCACCCGCGAAATCAATCCGAAGTGGCGCGCGAGCTTTCAATCTCATGGCGCGCCTACAGATCCGCGCTGTCGAGAATGATGGTCACGGGGCCGTCATTCTCGATCGCGACCATCATACTGGCGCCGAAGACACCGTGCATCACGTCATAACCGTGCGTGCGCAATCGCTCGATAAAGCGTTCGTACAAGAGACTTCCTTTCTCAGGGCGCGCGGCGCGAATGAAGCTGGGTCGTCGACCTTTCCGCACGTCCGCATACAGGGTGAACTGCGAAACGACGAGCATCGCGCCACCGATCTCGGATGTGGACAGATTCATCTTTCCGTCCTGGTCCTCGAAAACCCGCAAGACGGCGATTTTATCCGCCACTCGGTCCACGTCCGCGGCCTCATCCGCCTCCTCGATGCCCACCAGAAGTGCCAATCCCCGGTCAATCGCTCCCACCACCGTTCCGTCCACGGCCACTGATGCCGTACGGACCAGTTGAGCCACTACTCGAACCACACGACCTCCTTCAGAGTGTAGCCACCGACCGTCGCCGGTGACTTCGAACGTCGGTTGGCATTGCGACTTCGCAGGCACAGTGTAGACATCTATACTGACTGTCGGACGCAGTACGCGCCCGGAAAGGCATGTGCGATGTTTGTGCCTCTGACGCCACTCTCGTTCAAACAGCGTGCCGTTCGGTTGTACGGTAGCAAGCCATGTTCGGTTGATGGGGAGCGTCGCTTCACCTACACCGACTTCGATCTTCGCACGCGCCGCCTGGCCGCCCGCCTGCGCGCCGCCGGCCTGCAGCCAGGCGAGCGCGTGGCATATCTGGCGTACAACTCGGAGGAACTGCTCGAAGGATACTACGGCGTGCTGGAGGCGGGCGGGGTCTTGTTGCCGCTCAACGTCCGGCTGACTCCTCATGAACTGGCGTACATCCTGGACGACGCAGGAGTCTCATTTGTCCTGGTCGATCCGGATTTTGTAAGCATCTACGAAAGTATCGACCGGCTGATGAACCTTCGCCCGACCGTGATCTGGCTTGGCGCCACGCCCGAGGCAAGAGATGAACCGGCGTACGAGCAGTGGATTGGTGCAATCGATCCAGCCGAGGTCGACGTGGCTGCGATCGACGAGAACGCCCTGGCGGAACTGTTTTACACCAGCGGCACCACGGCGCGGCCCAAGGGTGTGATGCTGACGCATCGCAGCCTCTATTTACCTGCGTTGAATGTGCTCACGACCTTTCCTGCCGACGACAGCGAGGTGCAGCTCCACACAATCCCGCTCTTCCACGTGAACGGGTGGGGCGTGCCGCAATTACTGACTGCGGTGGGAGGGAGCCATGTGATGATGCGTAAGTTCGACCCCGTGGCAGCCCTGCAGCTCATTCAACAGGAGCACGTCACGCGTTTCTACGCCGTCCCGACGATGATGACGATTCTTCTCAACCACCCACGGATTCACGAGACCGATCTCAGCAGCATGCGTTTCATCAAAATAGGCGGGGCGCCCGCTCCGGCGGAGATGATCAGCCGGGCCGAAGCTGCGTTTGGATGCAGGGTGATTGCAGGGTACGGGCTCTCCGAGACCTCACCGGTCATCACGCTGGCAGTGCCGAAAGCCTCGTTGGCCGGGGAGGACGACGAGACACGGTATCGACGCCAGGCCTCGACCGGTCTGCCGTTGGTAGGCGTGGAACTCGACATCGTCGATGACCGGGGCAATCCGCTTCCCTGGGACGGTTCCAGCGAAGGCGAGATCGTGGTCCGAAGCAATGTGGTCATGGAAGGCTATTGGAACGACTCTGACGCCACCCAGCGCGCCATGTGGGACGGTTGGTTTCATACCGGCGACGTTGCCACGATCGATCCAGAGGGCTACGTGCTGATCGTCGACCGCAAGAAAGACATCATCATCAGCGGCGGAGAAAATATTTCCTCGGTCGAGATCGAGAAGACGCTCTACGAATGTCCGCAGGTGCTGGAAAGCGCAGTCATCGCCGTGCCGGACGAGCAGTGGGGTGAAGTGCCGTTGGCCCTGGTCACGGTGCGCCCCGGCGCTAGTGTCACATCCGAGGAACTCGCATCGTTTTGCCGCGATCGTCTCGCCTCCTTTAAGGTGCCCAAAGCCTTCGAGTTTGTGGACGAGCTCCCCAAAGGGGGGACCGGCAAGATACTGAAAGCCCGCCTGCGAGAGCACTACTGGCAATCGATGGCGAAGCGAGTGAACTAGTGGGTCACTTGGCTCGATCATGGCCATTGGAAACTTGCTCGAAGAAGCGCTAAGTTTCGGGGGCCGCTGGCACCGGGATCATGTCGAAGCGCGCAGCCAGTGCGGTCCGTTCCTCGCTGGTTCCATTCCGAGCAGCCAGGTGCAGCGTTTCCTCGATATAGCGCTCGAAGCCGGCGGGATGATGCACGACCAGGATGGTCGCACGCTCACTGCTCGCGTTGTGAAAGGCGTGGATCGTCTCACGTGGGACAAAGGCGAAGGCGCCCGCGCCGGCGATATGACACTCCTCGCCGATGCGCAACACCACCTCACCTTCGAGGACGTAGAAGAATTCGTCGCGCCCGTGATGATAGTGAGGCCCTGCACCCACCATCCCTGGATCCATTCGTCCTTCCCAGATGCTGTACAGGTCGCCGGTCTCTGTTTCTGACGCCTTGACCGTGATGCCCGCGCCGGTGGAGCTGCCCGCAATCAACCGTCCTTCGCCTGGAGCTACGATGACCGCTTTCATCACTCATGTTCCTCCTCATCCGCGTGATGAGATAACCGCTGCACGGTATGGGCCGTTTCCTGGCCTGGTACGCCCAATCCGAAACGATTGGTGTCGTGAGCGGGATGGCTCAACACCCCTATCGCGCTATTCAAGGTCGTCCCGCATCTTCGAGAGATCGGCTGCGATCCGCCGTCTGATGGCCCGAACCGCCATGCCGGTCATGGGGTCGAGGCGGCTGTGCCCCAGGCCCTCAATCGATGCCGCCACCTGCGCACCGCCCGGCACCTCGTACACGGTGTAGCAAACACCGACCTGCCGCCCCCAGGAAAGGTTCACCACTTCCAGGGTCGGGTCCGACTCGGCAGTCTGGCCCTCCTTGCCAGGAGTCGCGGAGCGCAGGTGCGCGACGACGGTGGCGAGGGGCTGATTGATGACCGCGATCACATCGCGAACCGGCGTGGGGTGCGACACCTGAGAGAGGGCACCGGAGACCCCGACCCGCGCGAGAAGGTGAGTAGTGGCTGTGGACGCTGTCATGGTCTCATATCCTTTCGTCGTGCAGGTCGAGGCCCGGTGGCAAAGTTGGAGCGGATCTCACAGGAGGTGAGGGCCTCGTGAGCGGTCGCCTCCTGTGACATCGTCACGCGCTCGGAGGGGGAGCGGGCGTAAGGCCATGGCGGCGCATGATCGCCATCGCCTTGGCGCGGTCAGGTGGGCCGCCGGCTGCGGCGTTGATCACTTCGGCCGACTCGCGGAAGAACTCTGGACCAATCGCTGCGGGACTGATGACGACCAGCGCCTTCGCATCCTCGCTGCCGTGGTTGGCAAATCCGTGCACCGCACCGCGAAGAATACAGAGCGCCTGCCCGGCACCCACCTCGATCGAGTCCCCCTCGACCGTCCAGGTGAGCATGCCCTCCCGGCCGTAGATCGTCTCTTCATAGGCATCGTGGCTGTGCGGCGGTGCCAGAAGCTTCTCGCCGGCCGGCACGGTCATCTCAAACACCGCAACACTCCCGTTCGAATCGGCACCGGTCACCAGGAACCGAAGCTGCAACGCTCCGACGCGAATCACCTCTGCGCTCGGATTTACCTGGGAGGTCGTGATCTGCTGTACCATGGCGGGCTCCTTCTGGTAAACTAAATTTACTACAACATAGTAAATGAGATGTACTCAGATGTCAACCCCCGAATTTGGCCATCCCACAAATACGATGCTCATTGGTGCGCTGCTCCGGTATCCGGCGCGGGCGGTCCAGCGCCGCCTCATCCAGGGACTCAACCACGCCGGCTTCGACGACCTGCGTTTTCCCCATATGGCGGTCCTGCAATATCCCGGTCCTGATGGCGTGCGCCCCACCGTCCTGGCGGAGCGGGCGGGTATGAGCAAGCAGGCGATGAACCAGCTGCTCATGAGCTTGGAGCGTCTCGGGTATATCACACGGGAGAACGCGCCGGGAGGGGGGCGAGCGCGCATCGTGCGGCTCACCCAGCGTGGTCACGCCGTCGGGGAACGGATGGTGGAACTGCTGGTTGAGGTGGAGGATGAGTGGCGCGAGGTATTGGGGGAGCAGCGATTCGCTGCGCTGAAGGAGATCCTGCTGGACGTGTGGGAGTCCCCGCTCGTGCGCTTATAATGCCGGTCCAACCGGGAGACGGTGGCAGTCTGGAGCCAAATGCAGGGGACCGCCCGCATCGTGCTGCCCTTCGGTGATCACCAAGACAGACTGATGGACGTAGGCTGGAGGCAGGTATTCGCCGTCTCGCCTCTCCCAGAGTTCGCCATGGCCGCTCATTAGGACGATCCCTTGCGTCCCCTTACGTCCGATGAACGCCGGTATCTGGAGCGCGTCAGCTGCTCCCGTACTGACCCCGCTGCCCAGGTCGCGCGAGCCAAGGAACTCGTGGCGGTCGCGGATGGCGCAAGCTTCGAGGGAGCGGCACGCCTCGCTGGCCGCAAGAGCGGAGATGCTGTCGCCCACTTGGTCGCACGGTTCAACCGGGACGGGATTGACGTGCTGGTCGAGCGGCATGGTGGTGGCCAGCCCAAGCGCTACACGCACCGCGAACAGGAGCGGATTCTGTGCGAGGTGCGCCTCGAGCCGGATCGGGAGACGGATAGGACGGCCAGTTGGTCGCTGTCGACGCTGCAGGCTGCGCTGCGTCGCGCTCTGGACGGCTTGCCGGGGGTCAGCACGTACACCATTTGGTGCGTCCTGCATGATGCCGGGTTCACCTGTGACCGGGATAGCAGCTGGTGTGAGACCGGGACCGTGGTGCGCAAACGGAAGAGCCGCACCGTCACGGTCATCGACCCCGATGCCACAGCGAAATAAACCCAATCGAGGCGGTGTATGCCCAGTCCCTCCTACCGATCTGGACGGAAGACGAGGCGGGGCCGTATCAGACCCTTCCCTATCATGGGTCGCACTGGAATCCCGCTGGCCATCCCATCCGCTATCCCCACGAGTATGTGCGCAACGGGACCGCCAAACAGCTGACGCTCTTCCATCCCGCCAGTGGTGCGGTGCGCGTCAAAGGGGTGCGGAATGCTCAGAATGTGATTCTCCATCCCTGGCTGCAGGAGGAACTGACCGCCATTCTTGCGACTCTTCCCGAACCGGAGCTGCTCCCAGCAGAGGAGAATCGCCGCTGCTGGACGCGGTGGCAGGAGGGGTTAACCGTCCGCATCACGTTGCCCCAGGAACTGCCTCCCTTGCGGATGCTGCTCGTCTGGGACAACCTGACCGGGCATCACACGCCTGCCTTCATCCTCTGGCTCTTCGCCCACGGGATCATGCCCCTCTTTACTCCGCTGAGCGGATCCTGGCTCAATATGTGCGAATCAGTCCAGCGCATCCTGAAGCACCGGGCATTGGATGGGGCACATCCCAAGACGCCTGAGCAGATCATCGCCTGGCTGGAGGCAACGGCGCGGGGGTGGAACCGGGAGCCGACGCCGTTTGTCTGGGGAGGACAGCGGCACACTCATTCTCAGCGAGCACGCGAGCGACGCCATGCCCTTGGCGGGTCAGGCGGCTACACGCGGCAGCCGCTCCGGCGACGACGGGGAGCGTGACCGAATGGCTATGCCCAAGACAACTGGTCCACTAGGTCTCGTTTCCATTGCCGACGTAAGCCGCCAGGTGCTTGCCGGTGAGGGTGGAGCGGGCAGCGACGAGGTCCGCGGGCCGGCCCTCGAAGACGATCCGGCCGCCGTCGTGGCCGGCCCCGGGGCCGAGGTCGATGAGCCAGTCGGCATGCGCCATGACCGCCTGGTGGTGCTCGATGACGATGACGGACTTCCCGGAGTCGACGAGCCGGTCCAGCAAGCCGAGCAATTGCTCGACGTCGGCGAGGTGAAGGCCGGTGGTCGGCTCGTCAAGGACGTAAATGCCGCCCTTCTCGGCCATGCGGGTGGCCAGCTTGAGCCGCTGTCGCTCACCGCCGGACAACGTGGTGAGCGGCTGGCCGAGGCTCAGATAGCCGAGCCCAACGTCGACGAGCCGGTCGAGTATGGCGTGCGCGGCGGGCGTGCGCGCCTCGCCGGTGCCGAAGAACTCCTCGGCCTCGATCACCGACCGCGCGAGCACCTCGCTGATGTCGAGACCGCCGAGGTGGTAGTCCAATACCGATGCCTGGAACCGCTTGCCCTCGCACTCTTCGCAGGTGGTGGCGACGCCCGCCATCATCGCCAGATCGGTGTAGATCACGCCGGCGCCATTGCAGGTGGGGCAGGCGCCCTCGGAGTTGGCGCTGAACAGCGCCGGCTTCACACCGTTTGCCTTTGCGAACGCAGTGCGGATCGGATCGAGCAGTCCGGTGTACGTCGCTGGGTTGCTCCGTCGCGAGCCACGGATCGCGCCCTGGTCGATGGCCACCACGCCCGCGCTTGCGGGGATCGATCCTTGTACGAGCGAACTCTTGCCGGAGCCGGCGACGCCGGTGACCACGACCAGCACTCCGAGCGGGATGTCGACGTCGACGTCGCTCAGGTTGTGCGTCGTCGCGCCGCGGATCTCCAGGGTGCCGGCCGGTGACCGCACCGTTTCCTTGATGGCGGCCCGGTCGTGCAGATGGCGACCGGTCAGAGTGCCACTGTCCCGCAGCGCTTCGACCGTGCCCTCGAAGCACACTGAGCCGCCGGACGTACCGGCACCGGGGCCAAGGTCCACGACGTGGTCGGCGATCGCGATCGTCTCCGGTTCGTGCTCCACCACCAGCACCGTGTTGCCCTTGTCCCGCAACCGCAGCAGCAGGATGTTCATCTGCTGGATGTCGTGAGGGTGCAGTCCGGCGGTGGGCTCGTCGAAAACGTATGTAATGTCGGTGAGCGACGAGCCGAGTTGGCGGATCATCTTGACGCGCTGCGCCTCGCCGCCCGAGAGCGTGCCGGACGGCCGGTCGAGGCCGAGGTAGCCCAGCCCGAGCTCCACGAACGAGTCGAGGGTCTGTTGCAACGCTCCCAGCAGTGGCGCCACCGACGGTTCGTCGAGCCCCCGCACCCAATCGGCCAGGTCGCTGATCTGCATCGCGCAGGCGTCGGCGATGTTGATTCCCTCGACTTTCGACGACCGAGCCGCCTCGCTGAGCCGCGTGCCACCGCACTCGAGACAGGTCGTGAACGTCACCGCCCGCTCCACAAATGCCCGGACGTGCGGCTGCAACGCGTCGACGTCTTTGGACAGCATCGACTTCTGGATTTTCGGGATCAGGCCTTCGTACGTCAGATTAATGCCCTCGACCTTGATCTTGGTCGGCTCCTTGTAAAGGAGGTCGTGGAGTTCGGACTTCTTGAACGATCGAATCGGCTTGTCTGGGTCGAAGAAGCCGCAACTGCTGAAAATACGGCCGTACCAGCCGTCCATGCTGTAGCCGGGGATGGTGAGCGCACCCTCGTGGAGCGATTTGCGGTCGTCGTACAGTTGAGACAGGTCGAAGTCGGTAACAGATCCCAGGCCCTCGCAGCGCGGGCGCATGCCCGACCGGCCGCGGCGCATTCCATGAGACTCCGTCGCAGCACCTGCGCCATCCCTGGTGGCTGTTCCGGCGCGCCAAGAGGGGTCAGGGGTGCGCG
>JANWJD010000058.1 GCA_025449555.1 Chloroflexota bacterium
CCTGCCAGGGGAAACGGCACGTGCTCGACGGTGTGATGAGAGACAGTGGGCCGGTTGGGGTTCGATCCAGCAGCAGAAGATCACCTCGGCATCCGTGTCTGAAAGTCCGTCCGGCTCAGCCGGTTGTTCATCGAAGCTCGGCCTAAGAGGCTGAGGCAAAGGCCTCGCGCCATGCCGCCTCGAGTCCGTCGTGGCTGGCACGGATAACCGCACTCAGGTCACCCTTCCAGAGTGAGTCCGGTACATCGCCGGAAAAGATCTCGACCACGTAGGGGCCGCGATAGCTGCTCTCGTGGATGGCACGCAACAGCCGGGGCAGTGGAATCTCACCCTGGCCGACGATCAGGCGGTCTTGATACGAGCGGGGCGTACGCCAGTCGCTCAGCTGGACGATAAACGTCCGGTCTCCGGTGGCTCGGATGGCCTCGACGATGTTCGCGTTTTGCCAGACATTCCAGAGGTCGAGGCAGAGTCCGAAGTTGGGGCGATCGACCGCTTCCACCAGGTTCATGCCCTGGTGGAGGGTCCAGATTGCACTCTCGACATTCATGATGGCGGAGTTCAGTGGCTCAAGGGCGACAAGCGCGCCATACTGGGCCGCCGCGTCGGCAACCGTCCGATATGCGCGCTTGGCCGTGTCCAGCACTTCCTGGATATTGCCGTTTGGTGGGATTCCTGTGTTCGTGACGAACGGCACATCGACCGCCATCGCTCCGAAGCGCTCGATGGTCTGGCCGAAGAGCGACATGCGTTCACCCAAATCCTTCGGCTCCGGCTGCGACTGGCTCGGGAAGAGCGTGCGGATGGATGGCTGGACGGAACTGATCGCCAGCCCGTGCTGCGCGATCAACCTCAGTTGGCGGTCGATGTTTTTGTCATCGAGCTTGAACTCACAGACCTCAATTGTGTCAACTCCCAGCCGGGCGTAGCGTTCCACGTCCTGGTCGAAGCTCCACGGCCAGGTCGTGAACTCACTGATACCGAACCGATAGGGCGGAGTGGTCATGCCTTTCCCTCTGAACAGCTTGTACAGGGTACGACAGCGTGCACGGGTCTGATCCCTGGTACGCTCCTGCGTTCGTATCACATTGTGACATGGCACGGTAGCACTTGGGAGCGTAGATTGACTGCTCCCGAACGATCGAGGCGAGACGGAGGGACCTGATAGCTCGCAAAGCCGGCCACTGCCACTCGCAAGGTCGTGAGTTCAACCGAGCGTTCGGCGACGTTGACCGCCATCATGCTGAATACCATGGCGCGGGCCATGAGGGTGCCAAAGGCCAGCATGACGCCAACAAAGGTCTGGAATAGCACCATGAAGGAGCGCAAGGCGTCAGCTGCGAGCGTGGTGTCGGCTATAAGGGCCGCTTTCGGTTCCACAGAGAGTTATCGGGGAACGACCGAGCCTGGGACGGCGCTCGCCGTCCCAGGCTCGAGTCTCCTAACCGTTGGGGACGCCCGCGCTCGTGGCGGAGCCGTTGCCGGCATTGAACGTGGCGCGATTGAGAGCCACGAACGGCTGGTTCGAAGTTGCCACAATTCCGAGTTCAGCGCCCGGCACGATGCTATCGACGTTGATCCGCTGGTGACTGAGCGGTCCCACGATATAGGTTCGATTGACGGTCTGCCCGCCGACCCGCATGTACTGCACCGTGATGGGAAGGGCTGTCAGATTGGGATTGAACAGACTGAGGGAGTCCACTCCACTTGAGGTATTCACGGAGGCGAACGCCCAGGATTTGGCGGGAGACGAGACGCCGAACGTGTCGGTTGATGCATTGTGCATCCGGCCGACGTACGTTGTCTGTTCCACCACGACCGCCTGGGATGAGGTAATGGAGATGGCCACGTCGGTGCGGTGAGCTATCTTGTTGATCAGGTAACCCACCCGGCCATGCGCCTTTACCCAGCCCTTCATTGTGCCAAGCTCGCTCCCGGTAGGACCGTAGGCATGGAGCGTCACGTAGCTTGCCTGCGTCGAGGGATTGATGAGGCCAATCCAATGACGGGCCGCCGTATTCTGCGGCCCGTCTGCAAAGTACCAGGTGTGCATCGGCGTGGTCACGCCGATCTTGCTGGTCATGCCACGTTTGATGAAGATGGTGCGATTGGCCACCACCGGTCCGTTGGAGGTCACGGTCACACCGACTGCATCCTTGGGCACGAAGGTGTTGACCTTGACCGTGGTCCGCGCTCGTGCGCCCAGGTTGCGGTAGATCGTGAAGGCCGCATGATGCGTGGGAAGGAAGCGCACCGCGACCTGGACCGGTCCATTGTTCGGGTTCTGGATGGCAATGAATTCCCTGTAGCCATGACCGGTGTTGCCGTTGGCGAAGTACCAGACAGTGGAGGGGTTGGAGACTCCGGGGACGATTGCCCCGTCGTACCCATGGAACACCCGCAGTGCCGCCACGACGGGGACATCCGCCGAGATTGTGGTGGCCGCCGAGATGTGAACCCCCAGGTCAGCGTTCACATCCTCGGTGATGCGCGAATGGGGATTGATACTGATGCTTTTGACATGGGGTGTACCGGTCGTTGGTTGGTAGCTGATCTGCACGTTCGCGCGAATGGATGTGGGATTCAGGAGCGCCAGGTAATCGTGGTAACCGCTCCCGGTGTAGATCGAGGCGAAGTAAAAGTGGGTCGAGATCTGACGGTTCACACCAAGCGTGAGCGAGGCTTTGCGTCCGGTAGCCGAGATGGCAGTAAGGGCGTATGACCCGCTGGCGATGGTCGTGGGAATGGTGATCTGTCGGCTAAACTTCCCGTCAGCACCAGCGGTGGCGCTTCCCAGGTTCGCGCCGTTGAGCGCGATCGTCACCGTGACGCCGCTGGCGAAACCGAAGCCATTGACCGTGACCCGTGTGCCTGGTACTGCCATGGTGGGCGATGCAACCAGCGTCGGCGCCAGCCGAGTGACCAGCAGCCGAGCGGTCGGCGCGCGGCCACTCGACGCGCTCCTGGCCACCACAGTGTATGTTCCGCCGATGACCGTCGCTGGCACCTGGAGTGTGCTGGCGAATGTACCGCTGGCGTTCGCCGTGGCCGTTGCGGTGAGCGTCTGTTTGGATCCATTGGTCATGGTGACGGCGAGCGCGATGTCAATGCGGTCACCAGCCGGATAACCCTCTCCACGGAGCTGCAAGGTGGATCCGGGTAGAATCGCCGCCTGGCCTAGCGTGATAGACGCCGCGATTCGCTCGATCGCGAACTGGACCGTCCGTTGGGCATTCGGTCCGCGGGCTGTAATCACCAGTGGTCCGGACGCGGCCTGCGAGGGAACCGACAGGCGCCCGGAGAAGTGACCGTTGCCGTCGGTGCGGACGGTCGTGGCAATGGTCCTGGCTCCGCCACCGTACAGGCTGACGGTAGCACTGAGCGTTACGGCCACGCCCCCGCTGAAGCCTCCACCTTGCACGGTGATAGCCTGCCCCGGTCGAGCCGTACTGGGTACCACGGTAATCTGCGGATTGACGTTTATGTTCAGGCGCGCGCTTGGTGTTCGGCCGCTGGCTGTACTCCTGGCCGTCACGGTGTAGGCGCCCACGGCTGCCGTGCCGGGAACTGCCAGTGTGACGGCGAACCGTCCCTGCTGATCCGTCGTGGCGGCGGCGGTGAGCGTCGTATGGGTTTGGTTGTTCAAGGTGAGGGGAAGGCTTATCTCAACCCGGACGCCGGCCAGGTACCCGCCACCCTGCACGGAGAGAGATGTTCCAGGCCGGACCGACGCCGGTGAGACGACAATGCCGGCCCTGATCGGCTGTATCTGGAGATTGGTGGCCGCATGTCCGTGGGGGCCGGTGACGGTGATCGCCACCGTACTCGCGGCAGCGTTGGCAGGTACCGTCAGGTGAGTTGAGAAGGCGCCCGCACCGTTGGCCGCCACCGGAAACGCGATCCTCCTGGCCCCGCCTCCATAGAGCGGAAACACGACATTGAGCTGCACCTGCGAGTCGGCCGTAAAGCCACCGCCGTTCACGCTGACTGACTGGCCCGGGCGGACACTTGCGTGGTCGAGCGCGATCGAAGCATGAACCGTCACGGCGAGCGTGGCCTTGGCCTGCACTCCGTTTACGATCGCCGTTGCCGTCACTGCATACTGCCCCGGCCGAGTCGTGGTCGGCAGAACGAGGGACGTTGTAAACTTGCCGTCCGTGCCTGACGTGATGTCCTTCGTGAGTGAGATTGTGGCACCATCATTTCGTGTGATGGTGAGAGTCACACGGATCACCGCGCGCGGAGCGAAGCTCTGACCCTCGACGGTTACCGACGCACCGGGTGGGAGTGTCTGCGGCTGGAGTGCGAGCGCCGGATGGAATCCGACCCGGAACTGCGCCTGCGCCAGACGCCCGCTCTGTTCGCCCCGCGCCTGGACGGTATAGCCGCCGATGACCGTGTTGGCAGGCAATCCCACGCCGACTGCAAATTGGCCATGCCCATCAGTCGTGACCTTGGTGGCCAGCGTGGCCTGGGCTCCGGTGGTCAGACGTATCACCGTCGAGAGGTCGATCGTGCGCCCTGGCCGGTAGCCGGATCCTCGGACTGTGAGGATGGAGCCCGGGGTCAGGGGCGAGGGAGACACAGCAAGCGTGGGGACGATGTGTTCGAGCTGGAGCGTGGCTCTGGCCTGATGGTGTGGTCCATTCGCCACAAGCGTGATCACTCCGGCGGCGGCATTGGCGGGCAGATTGACGCGCACCGAGAACTCGCCTCGGTTGTTTGTCTGAGCGCCGATTGAAACGTTTTTGGTACCTCCGCCATACAGCGGAACCGCGACGGAGATCCCAATCCCAATATTCGGACTGAACCCGCTGCCGAACACCGTGGTGCTATCGCCCGGGTAAATCGTATCCGGCTGGAGAAAGAGGGTGAGCGGAACGGGAGGAAAAGGCACTGTCTGTGGGGGGGAGATCGCCACTGTGCCCGGCCCTGGTCGCGGAGTGGCTGTGGCACTCGCGGCGGGACCAAATACAGATGAGGCGTAGATCGCCCGGACTTCGACCAGGTAGCTCTGACCGTTCGTCAGATTCGAGATTGTAGCGTGCGTGGTCAGTATCCCGTCTTGAGCGGTAACGAGGTGCTGCTGGGTCGGAGGCTGAGACGAGGACGTGTACACCATGACGAGGTAATGGCTCATGGGCGCCGATTTGGGGGATGGCGCGCTCCATTGGAGGTTGAGGGCGGAACGATCCGGCGTAGCCCTGAGGTTCTGGTAGCCCGTGTGGATCGGCACTCTGGGCGTGGTCCCCGCTCGCGCCGAGCTTTGGACCGATCCGGCACTGTTTACTGCTCGTACTACGAAGCTGTAAGCCAATCCGTTCTTCAGATTTCGTTTGAAGAGAGCTGCCGCTGCGGTTCCTGGTGACGTCTCGACCACAGCCGGCGAGTTGCCGGCTTCCTGGAAGGCTGTGATCTGATAGTGGTCAACCGCCCCGCCACCGGCTGGTGCGGCCCACGTAACGATCGCACTGCGATCGCCGGCGTATGCGTGAAGGTTTGTCGGTTGGCCGGGAGCCAGGGCGCCGGCTTTCGACTGAACCTGATGACGTGTGGTCGCCGCCTGTGCTGCCGGGATGGCGGCCGGCAGTAACGCGGTCAACAGCAACGTGAGAACCGCTCCGACCGACATGCAATATCTCCATGAGCGTCGTGATTTCATAATTTCTCCTCCTTCGGGCTTGACTCGAATACGCGGTAGCGTCACACCGGTGCAGGCGTGGGTTTCGCCGGTGTCGCACACAAGAGGAGGCAATTCCACCACTCGATACTCCCGATGAGATCGCGTTATGTTCACCGCAGTCCTTCTGTGTCTTTCCCTGTTGATGACGCCGCGCTCACATGGCGCTTATCGATGCAACCCATGCCAGTGCATGAGATGACGGTGCATCTAAGTCCTAGCGTGACTCGTGTGGATGAGAGGAACGTGAGGAGGAGTGATTCGGCTATTCGGCTGCAACCGCCGCTACAATCCGATCCTGGAACGATCCCCACCCTTCACGAGGACTCTAAAAGGGGGAGCGTCAAGGTGAAGACCGTGCCTACCCCGAGTTCGCTCAGTACCTGTAGCTTTCCGTGATGCGCACGCACCGTCCAATCGGCGAGCGCCAGCCCCAGACCGGCATGTCCGGCCGCGCTGCCGGATGCACCAACCCGGTAGAACGGCTCAAACAGATGCGGGAGGTGATCAGGAGCGATGCCCAGGCCGGTATCGTGAATCGTCAGTACTACATTATGGCGATCACGCCTGCCCAGGAGCGTGATTGTGCCACCC
The DNA here is from genome assembly GCA_025449555.1 of Chloroflexota bacterium. Taxonomy (GTDB): domain Bacteria; phylum Chloroflexota; class UBA5177; order UBA5177; family UBA5177; genus JANWJD01. The sequence continues at coordinate 6,275 of JANWJD010000058.1, forward strand.
TCCGGGGTGTACGTAATGGCGTTGTCCAGCAGATTGACGATAACCTGCTCGAGCTTGAGTTGGTCTCCCTGCACCAGCAAGGAACCATTGAGTTCCACGCGGAGTATCTGGCCTTTGCGTGTCGCCAATGGGCTCACCTGGTCCCGAGCCGCGTGCGCCACCTGGGTCAAATCGAGTGTTTTCTGGCGTATCATCGCGGCATCGGCGGTCGGACGGGCGAGCAGGGTCAAGTCCTGGACAAGCTCGCTCATGCGCTCCGTGGTGGCGAGCGTCTTCTGGAGAGCGGCCTCGTACTCCTGTGAAGACCGTGGCTGGAGAAGCGCGACCTCGACGTTTCCGCGCAGCGCTGTTAGCGGCGTGCGCAGTTCGTGAGAGGCCGCAGCGGCAAATCTCCTTTGCCGTTCCACCATGAGCTCGATTGGTCGCAGCGTGCGCCCGGCTAACAGATAGGCGCCGAATGCCGCCAGCACGACCACCGCGACATCAACCGCGATGATTTGGTACGCAAGTGTCGCCGTCTCGCGAGCAAAGAGGTCCGCGAGGAAATGGCTGCGGTGCGGTTGGTCGGTGTGCAGATCTGCTTGCTGAACCTGGTGGACGAGGCGATACAGGCCAATACTCAGCAACCCAACGATCACGGTCAGGATCAAGAGATACCACGCCGTCAGGCGGAGGCGAGCAACGCTAAGCACTGCCTGCCCTATGGGGCGCGCAGGCTGTAGCCGAGGCCGCGCACGGTATGAATGAGCGGAAGTTCAAAATTCGTATCCATCTTGTGGCGCAGATAACCGATATAGACGTCAATCACATTGCTCTCAGTCTCGGCATCCGACCATACATTTTCGATCAACGATTCCCGGGTCACCACCTGGCCGGTGTGATAGGCCAAATACTCGAGCAGCGCATACTCGCGCGCCGACAACACGATTTCTTGACCTCCGCGGTAAACTCTGTGACCGGCCGTGTCGACTTCAAGGTCGGCGATTTGCATGATGCTTGATCGGTGGAGCGATTCACGGCGCAGCAATGCCCTGATGCGGGCCAGGAACTCGGCGAAGCCGAACGGCTTGGTCAGATAGTCGTCCGCTCCGGCATCGAGGCCCAGGACGGTGTCCTGTTCCAGGTCGCGCGCGGTGAGCATCAGAATGGGAGTGGTTTTGCCTTCTCGACGCACCCGTCGAGCAACCTCAATGCCGTCCATCTCGGGCAGGGTGAGATCGAGCACGATGAGGTCGTATGGGTTGTAACGGGCATCCAAATACCCATCTTCGCCGTTCAGGTCCACGGCTACCACGTATCCGGACTCCGTTAGACCCTTTTTCAGGAAGTCAACGATATCGGGATCATCCTCAATCACCAGGATCCGCATCAGATGCACCTAGTCCATATTGGTAGGCAGCTCTCGATCATCGTCGACGTTGCTTCTCGTGCGCGCGCTGTCTCCACCACCTTTCATGTCGGGGTGGTGTACATCCGATTGGTGGAACTTGGTTCGTTCTCTTCACCGACGCGATCTCGCGAGAGCGCCAGCTTCAGCACGCAACTTTAACGTTTCAAGCGTGCTCATGAGACTCTGTCGGCCCGTGCGCCATTCACTTCCCAGCGAGGGAACGAGTAGGCCGGTCAATCTGGTTCTCTGAGTGAATCGGGTACGACGATCACTGAGTCGTTCGAGCGTCATTCGGTGCTCGGCACCGAGCAGCCCTGGCACTACAAGGTGCCCGGACCACTGCACTGTAGACTCCGGCTGCACGACCAGCACTTTTCCCTTGAACGTGAACCTGCGTCTTCCGAGCATCAGCACATCAAACTCAAGGCACCTCCCAGGTATCAGCTCTCCACGGATTCTTTGCATGAAGCGGTTCCACTGCGGATAGGCGGCGAAGTTGGTGATAATCAGCCAGACGCGCTCCACAGGAGCATCGATGTCGATTGTACTGGACAACTCGCGCACTTTGTGCTCCTCTCTGGTCCTCACACTCCGAATTCTGAGCAGCGCGTATGAGACCAGGATGAGGAAGAGGAGGCAGAGGAACGTGGGCTCAGCACGCTCCTTTCCTCCAACTCCAGGCAGCCGGGCCATGCCCCGGTCGCCCCCCGCTTTTTGTTGACGAACCAACAAAGGTGGAGCGGTCCGATACGTCGACGTGGCGGTGAACAATCGCCGTGCGGGCCGTCACGTCCCTCGACCGACGAGGACGAGATGACACGTGCGGTCTCAGCCGCTAGCGGGCCCACATGTTACTGGGAGTCGGCCGACGCCCATTCGACCTCCAGCGCTTCGCGCACTGACCGGTGAAAGAGATCGAGGTCGAGCGCGTGCAGTTCCTCTCGATTGGCCCGGGTGATCTCATCCAGGACCTTCTGTCCCTCGGCTGTGAGCGAGAGCATGACGCGCCTTCGATCGTCCGGATCCTCTTGTCGGAGCAGCAGGCCTCGCTTCACACAGCGATCGACCAGCAG
>JANWJD010000059.1 GCA_025449555.1 Chloroflexota bacterium
CCACTCCTTTGCAGCGCATTCAGGACCCGGGTCAGCATGGGGCTACCGGCCAGAGGGTGCAAGACCTTTGGAAGGCGAGATCGCATACGGGTTCCCTTGCCGGCGGCGAGGACGAGAGCTTCCTCACTCACCTTCGGGAACCCCTGGATAGGTGATCTGGATCGTCAGTCACGATATGGGTCACACAGTTCCATGGCTGGGGCGGCAGGATTCGAACCTACGATCGCGGATCCAAAGTCCGCTGCCTTACCGCTTGGCCACGCCCCACCGACGCTCGATTGTAGGGTCTGCCTGGACAAACGGTCAATCTTTACGATGGCGGCGATAGGCGTCGGTACGCAGGTCGATCCCGTCATCGCGGCGTGATTCAGCGGAGAATAGGAGTGCCTCCCCGAGGCCGGGCTGATTGCCGAAGCGGATTCGCGGATGCGAATCCTTGCAAAACATTTACATACGTGACCGGCACCGGCTCTGCCGGGGGTATCACCCGGTACACTGGTACACCGGCTGGTCTCTTCTATCCCGGTCGCCGAGCGGCGCACCCTGCTATCCTGTCCCACTGTGGATACCCGCTATGAATGTTTGCACGGAATCATTGCGTACGAGACCAGGTCGAGGAACAAGCCGCTCGCCGGCAGCGCACCTCTTGTTGGCATGTAAATATCATGGCGCCGGAAGATTGGGCTCATGATGTTCACGGGTGAGCGAACAATACCGCGTGTGGCTCGTTCTCGGCCCCGTATCTCTGTTCCCGCCCGTATAGTGTCGTGGGCCGTCGCCGCCGGCGTGTTCCTCCTGTCCACGGTTCTTGTCGGATGCTCCAATGGGAGCGGGGCTTCCGCTCACACACTCCAGATCTGGTACAGCACGGATGATCCGGTTGAGCGGATATGGTCGCAGCAGCTTGCTCGCCGGTTCGAGCACCTTCATCCGGGTGTGCACGTCAACCTGCGGGACTACTCCTTTGAAGATCTCAACACCAAACTGCAGCTCGCACTTTCGGCGGGCGATCCGCCGGACCTCGCCTATGTCACGCCGAGAGGTCCGGGCATTCCCGCGTACATCGGTGCCCACCAGCTCCGCGACCTGTCGGAGCCCGCGCGCACGCAGCATTGGGCGCAGAAACTGCGACCCGGGCTGCTTGCCGCATACAACGCACCTTTCCGATATTTCGGAGCGGCGCCGGGCAGCATCGTCGCTGTGCCGACCTCATTGGCAGCAGTCGGCATCCTCTACAATCAGCGCTTGCTCCATCGACTACACCTCAGCGTGCCCCATACTTTCGCTGCTTTCGAAACCGCACTGGCACGAGCGAAACAGGCAGGTTACACGCCAATCGGCATGGGAAACGCGGATGGCTGGCTCGGCGATGACTGGTACCTCACACTCGTAAACGCCTCGGTGCCAGGCTCGGTACTGGCGCCAGAGCAGCATCTGAGTAAAGCGTTTAACTTTCAGAGGGCACCGTTTGTAGCAGCCGCCGGCACACTCCAACGCTGGTCGAATCGTGGCTATTTCACGACGGACTTCGGCGGGATGGATGCACAGGAAGGAATCGATCTCTTTTTTCATGGCAAGACGCTCTTTCAGCTGATCTCGAGTTCTGAGAATTCTCAGATCGCTCAGGACCAGCAACGGACCGGGCTGCAGATTGGAGTCTTTTCGTTTCCACGTGCTCAGGGCGGTGGCGTTATGCCGTTGAGCGGCTATCTGGGATGGGTCGTACCGGCTGCCGCCAAGAATCCTACCGAGGCAATTTCCTTCATCGATACGCTGCTCTCACCACAAACTCCACAGCTACTCGAACGGCACGGCGTGCTCCCGGCGCATGCATCTCACGCAGGAGAGGGAACCGGCTCGAGTGCCAACGCGACCTGGCAGCAGCAGTACCTCACGGCCCTGCATACGGCCCATCCCGGCGTCTACCTGGACGCCGCACCTGTCGCTAACCTCAATGCCACCATGGAGGCGAACGTGCAATTGCTCCTTCAGGGCTATGAAGCACCCGCGTTCCTGGTCAAGAGCCTGCAGGAGGTTTACACGTCGCATGGCAAGCACGGCGGAAGCCCCGCGCGCATCGACGGCGAGTACTGATCTGCGGGCCGATATCATCCCGTCCTCTCCGCATACAGTGCCGCCCACCCCCCAACCCCGGCGTCGAGCGCTCGACGCCGGCTTCTACCTCACTCCCGCGCTGCTCGTGTACAGCCTGTTTCTCCTGTGGCCACTCGTGCAGGTGGTCTGGCTTTCGTTTCACCAGTGGAACGGATACGGCCGCCAGATCTGGATTGGCAGTGAGAACTTTACGACCTTACTGGCGGATCCGGTTTTCCGCACGACTCTGGGCCATAGCGGGCTGTGGGAACTGAGTGGGGCACTCGTCCCATCCGGATTGGGCCTCGCGCTGGCACTTGGCCTGCGGCGGGCCCACGTGCGCCACGGGGCGCTGATCGCGCTTTTCGTACCGGCGCTTCTGCCTGCCACGGTGATCGCCGCTCTCTGGGTCCTGGTATACTCCCCCCTCTCCGGCCTGCTCAACACGGGACTTCGCTGGTCGGGCCTGGGTGCATTGGCATCGGATTGGCTGGGCGATCCACATCTCGCGCTCGGCGCGCTCTTCGTCGCCTGGCTGTGGTCTGCCATCGGCGTGGGGACCGTCCTCTTCTGGAGCGCTCTGGGAGCGATCGACCAGGAGTATTATTTGCTGGCACGGGCCGAGGGAGCAGGTCCGTTCTGGCGCTTCCGCCACGTCACTGTGCCCGGACTGTCTCGCATGGGCGGCGTGGCGTTAGTCGTGAACGCGGCGTTGGCGGCGCAAGTGTTCGACCTGGTCTTCGTGACCACGGGTGGTGGACCCGGCTATGCCACCATGCTGCTACCGATCGACACATACGGACGAGCGTTCGGCGGTTTCACGGGTCAGGGCGCAGCCGCGGCCTGCTTTCAGGTCGCGTTTGGATTCGTCCTGGCGGGGGTCGCCTTGCTGATAAGTCGCACAGGCGCACCGCTTCAATTGGGTGAGCCGACCTCCGGCGCCGAAGGCCGAGCGCAGGGTCGAATCATGTGGAGCGCCGTGGTGTGGGGTGTGGTCGGCGTGCTTCTGTTGCCGGAACTCTGGTTGCTGATCGCGGCTGTCGAGCCCGGCCGGGACTTCGCGCTCTCCGGCGGGTGGCAGATCCCGGACCTTCAGTCGTGGACCGGTGGGAATTTCTCCGCCGCCTGGAATGCCGGTATGGGACAGGCCATGGTAACCAGCCTGCTGCTCGCGCTCGGTGTTCTGGCCGTCACACTCCTACTCTCCACGCCGGCGGCATTCGCCCTGGCCTATCTGGTTCGCGTGCCCGCCTGGCGCTTCGGCATCCTGGGCGTATTGATTCTTGGTCTGGTACAGCCCATGCCGGTGTTGATCATCCCGCTCTTCACGCTCTTGCATGATTTCGGCTTGCTCAATACGATCTGGGGCATCGCATTTCCAGAAATCGCGCAGGCGCTTCCCTTCGGCGTCCTGCTGCTCTGGGCGGCCTTTCGAGCCCAGCCGGTGGAGATCTTGCAGGCCGCGGAAGTCGATGGGGCGTCTCCGTTCCAGCGTCTGCTGCGCGTGGCGCTCCCGCTAGCGCGACCTACTATCGCCGCGGTTGCCATTTGGGCCTTTGTGTCGTCATGGAATCAGTACCTGCTGCCGACCGTCGTATCGCAGGATGGCTCCCTCCAGACCGTTCCTACGCTGCTGGGAACCTTCCTGGGACGGTACAACACCGCGTACGGGCCTCTGGCGGCCGGCTCGGCGCTTGCAATCGTACCCACGCTAGCGCTGGTCCTGGCGCTCCGGCTTCCAGCCGGCTTGGGACTGCAACGCGCGTTCAGGGCACCGCGGTGAAGGGTATCCTGCCGGCACTGTTCGTGTCCGTCGTTCTGGCAGGCGCCACGCCGATGGTGACGCTGGGAGCTCCACGCGGCGCGGTGCCCCACTACACGCCGACCATCACCGGGGTGGTGTCGGGATTCCGCCTGGCCGGCCTCGAGCCGGATGGAGATCCACTCGATCAGGTAGTGTTGCAAACCGAACTGTCGCCGTCCGCCGGCCTGCCTCGATTGCATTTGGTGGTCGATTCGTATCTCGAGAACTTCAAGCCGGATACGACGCCGATCTTACCCGACCTGTTGAACCCCAAACAGACCGCTCAAAATTTGGGCGGCTTTCTGCAGGGAAAGGTGCTGCTAACCGACGATGCGGGTACTGTCCTGGCACTTGGGAGCTTCCTGGCCGAGGCATTCATCGGGAATTCGTCGAATCACGCGGTGATGAGGCTGTACGGCTCGGGCCGGGGATACGGAGGCAAAGGCGCGCTGAAAGGGAGCTTCACGTTGCACAAAGATGGAAGTCTGGTGGGAGCACTCCGGGGAACACTGACCCTTCCTGCCGCTGCGCTTAACCAGATTCGCCGGCGTACCGACCCGCCGGTACACAGGTTCGGATCGGCGTTACTGAAGAGGATTATTTCCACAGTATCCGTGCAACCGGCTCCCATGATGGGCAGGGCTTCCACCGGCACCAAAGGAGCACCGTTACATACCAGCTTCGGTACACCGACGGCGACCAAACAGGTGGCACCGCAGCCTGCAAGTGGCACCAGCGGTCGGCACATTTCACCGTGGACGGTCGCTGCGCTCCTGGGGGCTGCCGTGTCATTCATCGCCGCCGCCATTCTGTGGTGGAAGGGGCGCGCGCAACCGCAGACAGCGGGTTAACCGGTCCGGACAGTGTACGATGGCAGGAACCCCACCTCCGATTCCTCGATGGGGTAAATGTCAGTAGTGCGTTTGTCGATACTTCACTCACTTCGCGCGGTTCTCTCTCGCTGCAGGTTCGCCGTCGCCGTCATGCTTATACTCGCCGTCACCATGAGCGCCACGGTGGGTCAGGCTCATCTCATGGTTGCGGCGACCCCGCCGACCGGTCTGCCGCAGCCCCGATCCCTCGCGATTCCACTGCACGTATTCCCGCGTGGAGCCGCGGTTCACGGCGCTCCTGCCTCGAATGAGCAAGCCGCCACGGCCACCGGCCTGCACACGCTCTCGCTTGCACAGTTGGGGCGCGTCGAAGGCTACGCCCAAACGGCCCGCTGGAATCTGCCGGCGCAGCAGCGACACGTTTATCCAGCGTCGCTCCAGTACGAGGCCTCGATCTTTGCAACCCCCGGTGATGCGACGGACGCCACGACCGATGCTCAGGCCTCGCTCTGGGAAACAGGTAAACCGATCCGTGTGACCGGGATCCCCGTCCCGGTGTTCTCGCTCCAGAGCCGAGGCGGCTTCACGTCAATTGCCGTCGCCTCGACGTCCGGATCCATCGAGTCCGAGTTAGTACTGCGGTACAGTGATCGCGTGACCGGGGCAGTCGAACAATCGAGTCTGCGGCAGCTTGCACACCTCTGGATCGCCGCGAACGCGGTGGAAGCACGTCTCGCCCTTCCCAGTCCGGCAGCACCACCGACGGTTCGGCCGACCCCGAACGTATTCCTGGCGCCGAACGGCACCGGGCCGGTCATCAAGAGCCCATCGCTCATGGTGCTCGATCCATCACTCCTCGGCGATGCTTCAACTCAACTGCATGGCGGGGCCTTTCGGCCGTCCAGTCCGCCGGCAATTGCAGCCAGTTCCCATCCCTCGACGGCCGTGATCTCGCTCGGCTCCCTATCCCGTTATGTCGAATTAGCCGAGGTAGGGAGTCGAGATGACCTCTACGATTCAGCCTCGTTGTTCACGAGTGCTGCCGAGGCACGCGCCGCCTACGACAACTTGGTGCGCTCCAATGCGACATTGCGGCTGAGCGCACTTCCTCTCGGAGTCAGCCCCACCAGCCTCCAGCGTCTGACCTCCGCCGATGCGGTTCGTGCCTGGCAACTGGGGCATGAAACCGTACTGGTCGCCCTGTGGCAAAACGTGGTGATCGTCCTCGCACTTCGTGGCCCGGATCCGGGTTCACTGCCGTCGACGGCCGATCTGCTCCTTTCCACCGTGCCCTCCTGGCTCCACGCCGCGGGGACGCAGATGGTGGACGCAACCAATACCCCGGTGCACCTCACAGGGTTGAACTGGTACGGCGCGGAACAGCAGGATTTTGTGGTGGGCGGCCTCGATTACGAGCCGTATCAAGCAATTCTCTGGACCATCAAACGTGCGGGCTGCAACACCATCCGTCTCCCATTCTCGGATCAGTTGGTGGAACAGAATCCGGTTGTTACGGCACACGTGGGGGCGAATCCCGAGCTAGCGGGGCTACACGCGCTGGATGTGTTCGACCGCATCGTGGCCTATGCCGGCGCGATCGGCCTCTCGGTCATCCTGGACAACCATCGCTCCGACGCGGGTTGGAGCTCCGAGGAAAACGGCCTCTGGTACACACCCGCCTATCCCGAGAGCGCCTTCGACCGTGATTGGACCACGATGGCACAGCGGTACGCGGGTAACACTGTCGTGATCGCAGCCGACCTCCGAAACGAGCCGCATGGCGCCGCACGGTGGGCCAACGGTGATCCCTCGACCGACTGGAAAGCGGCAGCCGAGCGCGCGGGTAATACCGTGCTCGCATCCAATCCACAGCTTCTGATCATGGTAGAGGGGGTGCAGTACTCCGGGACAGCGCCCAGCTACTGGTGGGGTGGGAACCTGATGGGTGTGGCAACTGCACCCGTTTCGCTGCAATTTGCGGATGGTTCGTCGGCCCGAAGTCAGCTCGTGTACTCAACGCACGACTACGGGGTGGACAATTGCAGCACCGGTTGCCCCTGGTTCAATTCGACCACCAGCTATGCAAGCCTGGCGGCGACCTGGGACCAGTATTGGGGATATATCACGGCGGATGCCTCGCGTCCGTACGCTGCTCCCGTCTGGGTCGGCGAGTTTGGAACCTGCAATTACAACGTGGGTTGCGTGTCGGATTCGATCCCTGGATCGCAAGGACAGTGGTTTCAAAGTCTCGTCCAATACATCGGCAGTAAGCACCTGGGCTGGGCGTACTGGTCGGCCAATGCCACGCAATCGACCGGGGGAACTCGCACCTATGGAACGCTGGATTGGTACGGATTCTTCCAGCCGAATTGGACGGCCCCGGTCCCGTGGCTCACAGAAGCCCTGCGGACCATTCAGACCGACACCGGTGTGTCCGGACCACCATCGGGAGGGGCCGGATAGCGGGGCTCGGAGATGCACCGGGCTGGAATCGGCCTGACGCGTCTGCACCGGTTGCTGCACCTCTCTACGTGTTGTTAGCGTGTAGATGCCGCATCGAAGCTCGGAACAATCGCATTGGGCTGTCGACTGCGTCATCGTGCGCCCCGCTTGAGTAGGAGAACGTTGAAGGAGAGGGTGATTGGCCGACGCTGCTGCAGTCCCAAACTCGACCGAGCATAAGCTTCGTCGAGCGGTTGGCCCCTGGGGGTCGTACACCTGGGGCTACGCCGACGTGGGGGCGGATATCTATGTCGCGCTGGGGTTGGTCATCGCCACGGCGGCGGGGGCGTCAAACATCGCCTTCCTCTTCGCCGGAATCATCTACGCCACGATCGGATTGGCATACACCGAGCTCTCGGCCATGTACCCCCTATCCGGCGGCGGCCAGATGTGGGTGACACGCGGACTGGGAGATATCTTCGGCTTCACGGCCGGATGGTCGGTCCTGCTCGCCTTCACGGTCGATATCGCGCTTTTCGCCTACATCTCCGTCAGTTATCTCAACCGACTCCTGCCGGGGCCGGTCAATCACCTTCCCTGGATCATTCTCGAAGCAATTGTGCTGGTCATCTTGCTCTTGATTTTGAACACGATCGGCGTTCGCGAGTCGTCGAAACTCAATGAGATCGCCGGAGCCGTGGACATTCTGGCCGAGAGCACCCTGATCTTCATCGGTTTCCTGTTTGCCTTCAATCCCGCGTTCTACTGGCACCAGACGTCTGGATTCTTCATGCACTTCGAACCGTCACGACTCTTACTCGGCACATCGTTGGCGATCATCTCATTCGTCGGTCTCGAGTCGATCTCACAGGCTGCCCAGGAGACGGAACGCCCCACCACGGTCATCCCCCGTACATCGGTGGCACTCATTCTCACCATCCTGGCCTACGCCATATCGCTCAGCAACCTTGCCCTGGGAATCCTTCCCTGGCAGAGTTACGATCCAAGCTCGACGGGCGCCAAATTCTGCGGACACCTGACAGCCAGCGCCTGCAGCGAGCTCCATACGCAGCACGAAAACGCGCCCATGATCTGGTTGGCGCAGCACCTTCCCACGATCGGTCCATTTCTCGCGCCGGTTATCGCCGTCCTCGGTACGACCCTCCTGCTCATTTCCTCCAATTCAGGGGTCTACGGCTCGAGCCGGATCGTGTACTCGATGGCCTCCCATGACCTCATGCCCAAGTTTTTCGAATACATTGAGCCACGCTTTCAGACACCGTTGGTGGCGCTGGTCGTGTTCTGCGCCATCGCCATCTGCGAATTGATCGCGGCCGGATTCACGCCCAACGCCCTCCAATCGCTGGCAGAGATGTACGCCTTCAGCGCAGCCGTCAATTACTTGCTGGTCTTTGTGGCTCTGCTGCGTCTCCGCTTCACCGATACTGAAACACCGCGGACCTTCCGCGTCCCCTGGAACGTGCCCATTCGACGCCCCAGTGGCACCTACGAGGTGACGATCGTGGGCGTCATCGGCATGCTGCTCCTGTTCGCCGTGCTGATCATGGTCGTCTTGACCAACGAGATCGGCCGGGTCGCGGGACCGCTCTGGGTGATCGCCGGTCTGATCTTCTTTTCCATCTACCGTCGCTATCGCGGGCTTCCCATTCTCAAATCGGTCCCCCGCAATTACTCTGTCGAGCAACTAGCAGTGTATCGAGAGTCCGGTGAAGGCGGACTGGCCGACGAGTATCAAGCCGCGCTGCGACGAAAAGAGCGGATCCAGCGTCCAAAAGAATAAGTTGGTCACCTCAGGCAGGTGCGGCGACCACGTGCAGGCCGTACCGATTCTCGGCCTCTTCGACGGCTTGCACCTGTCGATGGGCCGCATCTTCGTCGATCGACAGCAGAATGAATACATCGACCACCATCATCGCGGTTAGCATGACAAAGATGCTCCGATACCCAAAGAGGTCGATGAGCACACTGGTGACTCCGACGCTAATCGGCACCGCAACCGAGGAAAACGCCGCCTGCAACCCCGGAAAGACCCCCATCTTGCTGCCGGGAACGAGCTGTGACAGGTAGGGATAGGTCAGCGCAGTGGTGGATGAGAAGCCGATACCAGCCAGGATGGCCACGGGATAGAGCCAGTTATACGAAGGGGCAAAGGTGCCGCCGATGCCGGCACCGATCATCAGGGCCGTGCCTAGCGCGATGAAGGGTCGGTTGCCATAGCGCGCGCCGAGTCGCCCGAATGGATAAGCGGCGAGTGCGCTCGCCAGAATGATGACGAGATAGATGCGGATGGCATGCGAGTTGTCGACGTGCATGACGTGCTTGGTGAAAACCGTGAGGTACGGCAGAATCGCGTTCAAGCCGGTCCAGAGGAAGAAGATGCTTCCCAGGAGCTTGAACGACTCTTTGAAGGTACGCATCTCTTCGATGTAGACCCGCAGTGGGATCTTGTCCTCGACATGTGCCTGCGCGGTGGCTTGTTTCGGCTCGCGCACGCCGAAAAAGACCACTGCATAGGTGGCCAGCAGAAATCCGGCGCACAGATAGAAAATGGGGTCCGGGATATTGTTTTTCTTGATGGAAGCCACGCTGGCGTAGAGCAGGATCGCCACCTGCCCCACCAGCGCGATCACGGATAGGACAGCATTGAAGATGGACCGCTCGTGCTCGGGCGTGATGTCGATCATGAGTGCCTGGTACGGGTCTCCAGCGATATTCCAGGTGATCGAAAACAGCACGATCGACACAATGATCAGTGGCAGCGCCCAGTGACTTTCGGTATGGCCCGCCAGGGGAGTCAGAACCAGAAAGAGCACAGACAGAGGGATACCGAACAGGATGAACGGACGTCGCCTCCCCATCCGTCCATTCGACCGGTCGCTCCAGCGTCCCACGATCGGTTGAATAACGACACCTTCCATGGTGCGGGTGTTGGAAAGGTAGCCGATAATGAACGGGTTTCCGGTGAACGCGCTGACGAAGAGGCCCATGATCGCGTTATTGAGGCCGTTATACACGCCGTTGCCAAACTGGCCGAAGCTGTACCACATCTTCTGTCGAAAGCTGGTCGGTGGTTGCATCATCGCCTCCTGAAAGCAAGTCTACGCCCCTTCAGAAGAGAATGTATCCGCAACTTTACGGGTACATGCCTACGTACTGTGGCCGCTCCGATACCTCTTTTTCTCTCGCTCGCTACTGTACTCTAATGAGGTACTATCCGCGTGTTGGATGGGCAAACGGGGGAGGATGGAGACGAATGACCGACGCGCTCCCTCCCCTGGACGAGGACAGCGGTCCAGAGCCGGTGACGGCGCTCCGGGCGTTTCTCTTCGCGGACATTCGGGGCTACACCCGCTACGCGCTGGAGCACGGGGACGAAGCCGCGGCCGGATTGACTACATTGTTTGAGACAGTTGCCGGCAAGGCTATCGAGGTCCGCGGCGGTGAGGTGGTGGAGACCAGGGGCGACCAGATTGTGGCCGCGTTCACATCCGCCCGACTGGCGCTACGTGCGGCGGTCGCACTTCAAATCAGATTCGCGCACATGATGGAAGCCAATCCCACCCTGCATCTCCACGCCGGCATCGGCCTGGACGCTGGAGAAGTGGTCCTGGTGCAGGGAGGTTACCGCGGTCGGGCGCTGAATCTTGCATCTCGTTTGTGCGACCGGGCTCGGGCGGGTGAAGTGCTGGCGAGCGAAGTGGTGGTACACCTCGCCGGAAAAATGGACGACCTGGAGTATCTCGAAGGTCCCGAGTATGAGTTCAAGGGCTTTTCGGGCAAGGTTCGAGCTATCCAGGTCGTCGCGCCCGATTGGGGTTGATCGATCTGCTCATGCACATTGCTGCAGTAGTGTGTCGAGCCGGCGGTTCTGCTCGTCCGATCGCTCCAGCAGCCGTTCGATGCGTTCGTACACGTCCTGTCGATACAGCGCCAGGCTGACGATCCGGTACGCCTCGCGTTCGGGGGCGGTGTAGGATGCGTTCCAGGCGGCCCATGCGTCGCCCTGAAGTGCGGTGACAGCCAAGGTGTTCGATTCCACTCGGGTCGTTGCCTGGGTCCCTTTCATGGCATTCATCTCCTGGTGATGTGTGGTCGGTGCTTCTTCGATGTCCACATCATCGCTCGAAGTTAGCTGTGGCACATCGGAAGGACGACGCACACCGGACTCGTACCTACTGGGGAGCGCAGGCGGGACGAATGTCGTAGCGCCTCTCATGTCGAATGTCAGACTGTCAGTCGAGACCTTCTCCACCGCGGGTCGTGGATCGGTCTGTGCGGACTGCCGTCAGAGCCTGGCATGGCTCGGCACTGCACCGTTCTCCAGCGGAACCCGAGCAAGAACCCGTGTCCCCCTCCCGGCCTCGCTCTGGAACTCCACGGATCCTCCCAGGCTTGCCGCACGCTCTTGCATGGAGTGCAAGCCGAGATGACCTGGGAATGACGCGTTGCGGTCAAACCCTCGACCATCATCCTCGATTTCGAGGACTACTTCCTGGTCACTGCACCACAACGTGACCTGTGCCCGCTCAGGATCCGCATGTTTGACGGCGTTATGTAATGCCTCTTGCGCGATGCGATAAAGCGCCTCTTTCACCGGCAATGCGACGTTCGGCTCATCGCACAGCACCGTTTCTATAGAGAGCTCATGCCGCGCGCTGACCGCGGCCGCTTGCTTTTCTAGAGCGGTCACCAGGCCCTCATTCTCCAGAGATTCCGGACGTAGCTCAAATATCAGCGCGCGCATTTCTGTCATGCCGGTGCGGGTCAGGTTAAGCACGTAGTCCATGGATTCGATTGCCTGCGCGGGATCACGCTCCAGTAACGATCGAGCGGTACGCGCCCCCAGGCCTATGCCAAACAGTGCTTGCGATATCGAGTCGTGAAGTTCACGCGCCAGTCGTTGGCGTTCTTCAAGAATCGCCATCTTTTGCGCCTGTTCGTAGAGCCGCGCATTCTCCATGGCCACAGCGGCCTGGCGTGCAATCGCCATGGCCAGCCTGGCATGCCGCGACCCGTAGTGCTGCGGCTCGTGGTGGATGCAGCTCAGAGTGCCGACGATCGCTCCCTTCAATATCAACGGCACTGCCAGCCACGATCGGAAGGGCTGATCCGCTGTGGAATCGGGAATGTCGTTCACGCGACGAAAGGTAGCCGCGGTGGGTGTATCGGCGTGAATGTCATCGATTATCACCGGCTGACCGGCGGCCAGCACATCCCAGATGGGTAAGGCAGTCTGGACGGCGAAACGAAAAGCCGAGGAGCCTCTCGCCACCGGAGGACCATTGGTTCGCACCAGCTCCAGGTACTGTCCGTCAAACTCCATGATGCTGGACCCTTCGTAGTCCACCACCGTCTTGAGTTGATCGAGGATGAGATCGAGCAAGGGTCGCAATTGCAGCGTTGAGGCCACGGTTTGAGACACGTCGAGCAGCGTTTCAAGCTCGCGGGTGCGCTGCTCGACGCGCTGTTCCAGTAGCTCGTACGCCAGAACTCGCTCGGTGACATCCCAGGCAACCCCCAAAAAATGGGGCTGGCCTTTGTAGATCAGCGCAGTGGCGCGAGCCTGTAAGTGCAGGGTGCGGCCATCTCGGTGATGATGCACCACATGGTCCTCAGAAACGCCTGTGTCCCGAACCGTCTGCATCGTCTCATCCGTCAGAACTTGATTCGGATACGACATCATCTCGTCATAGTCCAGCCCGTACATCCGGCAGAAGGCAGGATTTACTTCGACTACGTGACCGGATCGATCGGCGATGAGCAATGCGTCGTTGGTCGACTGGAAGATGGTTCGGTAGAGGGCATCTTTTTCTCGAACCTGCGCTTCGCCATGTTTTCGCTCCTCTGAGATGGCCCGCGCTTGTGCTTGAGCGGCCAGACGAGCGTTTTCCACCGCCACCGCGGTCTGATGCGCAATGGTATTCAGGAAGGCGATATCCGCGGTCCCGGGCGGTACCCCCGGCGAGTAATGGCCGGTCAAGATGCCGAGTGGTCGGTCGCCATACAGCAAGGGGACGGCGACCACCGTGTCCCAGGGGGCCACCCGCAGATAGTCGTAGATCGAAGCGAACTGCGGATTCTGTAAGAGGGTCCGCGGGACGTCATGGATGATGACGGTGGCGCCTTCATCTATGGCAGCCGCACTCACCGGGGTGGCGCCATCACTCCAGATGACGCGGAGTCGGTCGAGGACGTCATCCGGCATGCCGTAGATTGCCGACATGCTCGTCTTTCCACTTTCGTCCAGCAGAAAGACAGTGCAGGCATGAATCCCGGTTACCTCCACCAGGGTACGAGCCAGCGCATGCAGTGTGCCCTCGATGTTCCCGGCGTAGGCAGCACTCGCCGCGATACGGGCCACAGCATTCGTCTTCCGGACGAGTTGGCGGGTTTCTTCCACCTCCCGAACCACCGCTACGAGGTGCGCCGCCGCGACAGGTCGCTGCAGCCGGCACTCGAGCGCCTGCTCGAGTCCGTCGTCTTTCCGCAGAATTGACGACCAACCTGTCTCTTCACCGCCCTGCAGAGAGTCGAGGTGCGCTCGCAACGCGTCTTGTTCCAGCGGCGGGAAAAGTGACGTGAAATCGCCGTTCGAGAGATCGTGCACCCCGCTATTGAGCAGCGTACGTGCAACCGCATTTGCATAGACGCACCGGTATTCGCGATTCAGGAGCATCATACCGTCGTTCGACACCTCGGCGAGTGCCGCCAGATCCGCTACTTCCACGCCGGCATCGGGCGAAACAACAGGAATCACGGGGTCCTCCCCATATCAGCCGGTGACACCAGTCCCATGCCTACGGCATGGAGAGCAGCCTGTGTCCGGCTTTCCACGCCAAGTTTGGAGAGGATATTGCTGACATGCGTCTTCACCGTTTTGTCGCCGATGTGGAGATCACGCGCAATCTGCTTGTTGGCACGACCCCGTGCAATGAGCAAGAGCACTTCGGATTCACGTTCGGTGAGCAACTCGTGACTTTCGGGAACCCGAACCTCCCGCATGAGACGAGCCGCCGCCTGCGGAGACAGGTGGACTTCGCCGGCCGCTGCCGCATGAATGGCCCGACACAACTCGGCGGCATCGGCATCCTTTAAGAGGTAGCCGATCGCACCGGCACGAATGGCTCCGATGATGGCCGCATCGTCGACCGCGCTGGTCATGGCCACCACTTCGGTCTCGGGTAGTTCGCGCCGAATCTCCGTCGTGGCCTCGATGCCGTCCATGACCGACATCATAATATCCATTAGCACCACGTCCGGTCTCAGTTCCCTTGCAAGCGCCAGGGCCTGGCTTCCGTCGGCTGCCTCGCCCACGACCTCCAGCTCGTCATCGAGTGCAAGAAACATACGGAGTCCCTGGCGAACCACCAGGTGGTCGTCAGTGATCAAGACCCGAATGCTCATTGGGCTGTGCCTCTCTACCGAGACCGCCCTGAGAATGCCTCCCACTCTCAGGAGAGCGCATCGCGGCCCCCACCGTACTACCATCGTACTCCGCTGGTCAAGATCGCTCACTTTCGACCAAGAGGCGAACCTGTGCACCCAACAAGCGCGTGACTCCGGGCGGTAGGGGCGGCGGGACACTGCAGCCGGCGCCACGGTCCCGCCCGACAGCACGGCTTCGCCCCTTGCGGGATGCGGTGCGGGCCTCTCGGGCCATGCGACTCAGGGCGCGCTGCATGAGCGTTACCGTCAGTCCAGACGTCCTACGACGTCTGTCGCACCCTCTGTCCCCGGGAAGTCGGAAGCCGGTGCCCACCCGTTACCCCATGTGCCGGTCCCGTTTCCACGAGATGATGCCGTCGTACTCCACCAGGGGTCCGAGTTCCGACTATCACACAGAAAGAGGCACACCCAATGGCAACGGCTCTGAACATCTACGCAGCAGGCTTCGTGCCCGGTGCGGCACCAGCGGCCATCGAGGTCCACCAGATTACCAAGGAGTATGGCGAAGGCGACAGCCGCGTCCAGGTCCTCAAAGGGGTGGATCTCACCATCGCCCGGGGCGAGATGCTCGCCATCATGGGACCATCCGGCTCCGGCAAGAGCACTCTCCTGGGTGCAATCAGCGGGTTGGACACGGTGACCTCCGGTCAGGTCATCATCAACGGCACCGATATCACCCGGCTTGGGGAGAACGCCCTGGCGAGGGTGCGCAACCGCAACATCGGGTTCGTCTTCCAGACCTTCAACCTGATCAGCACCCTGACCGCGCAGGAAAACGTCGAGCTTCCGGTCCTGCTCGACCGCAAGTCGTCCTTCAACCCCTCCAAGCGTGCTCAGGAGTTGCTCGACCTGGTCGGGCTCTCCCACCGCCGCAAGCATCGTCCTGGTCAGATGTCCGGCGGTGAGCAGCAGCGCGTGGCGATTGCCCGCGCCCTGGCTAACGATCCCGAGGTGATCTTCGGCGACGAGCCGACCGGGAACCTCGATTCCACCAACGGTGAGGCGGTGATGCAGCTTCTTACCGACCTCAAAGAGGAAACGGGCAAGACCCTCGTCCTCGTCACCCATGACCCGCGGATCGCCGCCCAGTGTGATCGCGCGGTGTACATGCACGACGGTCGGTTCCTGGACGATGCCGACGTGCAGCAGAGCATGAGGAGCAGTCGATGAGCACGCTTTCTCTCTACCTTCGTTACGCCGTTCGATCCTTTGTTCGGGGTCGCACGCGATCACTCTTCGGCGCCTTCTGCGTGGCCGTGGGCGTTGCTTCCATTGTGGCCCTCGGTCTCGCCGGTGGCAACTTCAAGTCGGCGGTCACAGCCAACGCCCAGAAGCAGAACCGCGGAGATGTGTCGATCGTCCCTCCCGCCTCGGGCTTGACGCTGCGACAAATTGGCCTGATCGAGCAGATGAAAGCACGCCGACAGATCACTGACTATACGACCACCATGCGGGATGACGCATTGATCCGCGATTCCCGCCGGCAGTCCACGTCCACGGTGGGCAGTATCACGGGCGTCGATCCTCAAAAGTTCCCGTTCTACGACGCCGTGACAGCCGATGCGCCCACCGGCGTTCCCCTGACACGGCTCCTCTCTCAACCGGGAGATGCGGTCGTGAGCCATAGCACCTTCGCGACCCTGCACCTGCGTCTGGGTGCGACGATCCATGTCGACTCTCGCCAGGGATTCACTCACGCCTACACCGTCACAGGCATCGTACCGGATAGTGCGATCGGCACCGGGTTGCAGGCGGCCCTGTTCGACGACTTCGTCATGGTGGATATCTCTTCGATGAAGGGTTACTTCCACGGACTCGATGTCGGCGCCACGAGCGTCTACCTCAAGACCAGCGACGCGGCGCACGCCGCCGGCGCCAAGCGCACCCTGACTCACACGCTGGAAGGGCTCAGCACGATCCAGACGGTAGCCGATGTGCAGAAGAGCTCCAACGACTCGGCGGCTTCCATGAACATCTTCTTCCGGATCTCAGGGTTGGTTGCGGTCATCATCGGTGGGATCGGCATTCTCAATACGATGCTGGTGGCCGCTCGCCGGCGCACCAAGGAAATCGCGGTGCTCAAATCGCTCGGTCTGAAGGGCCGGCAGGTGATGGTGGTATTCACCCTCGAGTCACTGGTGCTGGCCACCGGCGGGGTAGTGGTGGGCGTGGCTCTGGGCATCGCCGCCAGCCTGGCGGTCAATGGAGTGACTGAGAGCATCTCCGCCTACTCGATTCCGTGGAGTCTCCAGGCAGGTCCAATCATTGCCGGGGCGGCGGTTGGTTTCGCGGCAACTGTCCTGTTCGGGTACTTCCCCATTCTGCGTGCCAGTCAGGCACGACCGGTGAGCGCCCTCCGCAGCGACAGCCTCGGTCTACCGAGACAGGGGAGAATTCGTACAGGGCTTCTGGTGCTCGGCCTGGCCGGCATCATGGGGTACCTGGCTGTGCTCTACACCGGGCTGGTCGCCGGCCCGCAGGCACTGTTGTACGGAATCATCGGCGGCATTGGCGCCCTCATCGCGGCCGGTGCGCTGACACAGTTGTTTGTGCTAATCGTGTGGGCGACGAGCAAGCTTCCCTCCATGGGACGGCTCTCGGCACGCATGGCCTTCCGTAGCATGGGCACCAACAAGCGGCGACTTGGCTCAACCCTGCTCGCCCTCTCCATCGGCATCCTCTCCATCGGCTCCAGCACCATCCTGGCCCAGAACATCAAGGATTTCGCCGCGCAGTCGATAAATAACACACAACACATAAACGTCGCCATCCAGATGAGCCACAGCGCGGCAGCCACCAGTCGGCTTGACGCGGAGCTGCTCCGACTACCTGGCCTGGAGCAACGGAAGTATGGAGCGATTGCAGGAGCGAGTGTGCTCGCGAGCGTCGACGGCACACCCACCGCGACCCTCGTCCGGCGGGCGCTGGCACACCACTCCGCAACCACGGACACTCTGCAGACGGCAGCGGCAAAGATGCGCGGAATCGAGGGGCGTAATCTGGGGATCTCTCAATACACCCTCACGACCAAGGCGGGCAGAAACCTAGATAAGCGTGATGTCGGCACCGACCACATGGTCGTGTCAGCCGACGTCGCGACACCACTCGGCATCTCCGTGGGAAGCCGGCTGGTGTTCTCCGAAGGAAACAGCCACGTACCGTTCACGGTGGTGGGCATTGGGGCCAAGAACAACTTCACCATCTTCGGGGCCAACATCGCGGACCTGCACTATATGCAACGAATGGGTCTGACGACAGCCACTCAATCACATGCGACCGTGGTCTACCTGCAGATCAAGGACAGCGCCTTGCAATCCGACATCACGGTCTTGCGGAGGGCCCTTCCCCACGCACTGGTGCTGGACCTTGGCAAATTCCTGACGATGTTCAACGGCGCCATCGATAAATTGGCACTCTTCCCCCAGATCATTGCGGCGCTTTCCCTCTTCGCCGGGGCTGTCATCATCGCCAACACGGTGGCGCTGGCCATGCTGGAGCGACGGCGTGAGATCGGCGTGTTGAAGGCAGTAGGCGCCAAGCGACGCACCATCCTTCAGTTCCTGTTCGTAGAGAACGCCATTGTAGGTTTCATCGGGGCCGGGGTTGGCGTCCTGCTCGCGATGGTGGTCACGGTCGTGGCAGATCAACAGCTCCTCAAGATCAGCCCGAGTTTCAGCCTGGTGACGATTGTGCCCTTGATCGTGCTCGGGATGGCACTCTCCGTCGGAGCCGGGGCGCTCACCGCGTTGCCCGCCTCCAGCGAGAAGCCCATGAACGTGCTGCGGTACGAATAGCGCTCCACTACACGGGTCGGTCGCCGTGGCGACCGACCCGTGCATGCTTTGGAGTTCGTGGGGATCTTGGTACGATCCGGTCCATTCGTGTCTCTAGCGGCAAAAGTATCTCGTGCCGCACACCCGCCTGCTGTGACGGCTGCTGACCCTACATTCGATCACCGACGAAGTCGAGTTGCTCACCGCGTAGCCGTCACAGCGTACCATGGTGTAGATCAAATCTCGGTCCGAGGTGCGCGCACGCCCCGCCTGCACCCGGGGGCATCCAGCGGGAGCCGTATGGGGAAACCATCTTTCAAGCAGCGCATTCGATCCGGCTCGCCGGCCCTCGGCACGCTTGTAACCGTCGGCTCCCCGGCTGTGGTAGAGGCGCTCTCCATGACGGGTCTCGACTGGCTGTTCATCGACCTGGAGCACGGATCCCTCGGCCTCGAGACGGCGGAAGATCTGGTGCGAGCGGTGCGCGGTGACTGCTACACGCTGGTCCGCATCCCCGAGAACACGCCGATCTGGATTCACAAGGCACTGGACATCGGTTGCGACGGGCTGATCGTGCCGATGGTGTGCTCTGAAGCCGAGGCACGGCGAGCGGTCGAACACGCGCGGTACCCACCAGTCGGCGTGCGGAGCGTCGGCGTAGCACGGGCGCATGGCTATGGGCTGGAGTTTGCGGCGTACGTGGCGAACGCGAACGAGCAGCTCACGGTGATCATTCAGATCGAGCACATTATTGCCGTGCGAAGCCTGGCCGGCATCCTGGACGTGACTGGGATCGACGCCGTCCTGATCGGGCCGTACGATCTTTCCGGCAGCATGAATGTGTTGGGGCAAGTGAACCATCCTGCCGTGCAGGAAGCCATGACGGCGATTCGTGCCGCCTGTACGGAACGAGGTATGCCATTTGGCCTCTTCGTGCTCGATCCTGCCAGTGTACCGGCGGCGCTCGCCTCTGGGGTCAGCTTTCTCGCTGTGGGTACGGAGCTTTCCCTGCTGTTCGGCAGCGTGCAGTCGGTGCTCGACACGGCCCGTACGATTTCATAGCAATGTCGTGGCCGAGCCGGCGACCGAGCGCCGGCCCACATCGTCATTACGATGACGAGGCGGGCTCAATCCCCGGTCGCTCCATCGATGGACTGTCGGAGCAAATCGGCGTGACCGTTGTGCCGCGCGTAGTCCTCGATCATATGGACCACGATCCACCGCACCGAGACCGAGTCCCCCACGCGTTGCCTGGCGGCGAAATCGTCGAGGGACGGAATGCCGGCAAGTACCTCCCGTGCGATGTCACACTCGCGACGCCAGGTCGCTAATGCCTCGTTCGGATCTGCATCGTCCACATTATCGAAGTCACCATCGCGATCAGCCTCCGTGTAGTACAGCGGGGGAGCATCCCGTCCCGCGATGGTGCGCTGAAACCAGCTTCGTTCGACTTCCGCCATATGTCGAATCAAGCCTAAAAGGGAAAGCGTCGACGGCTGAACGGCGCGTCTTCGCAACTGTTCGGCAGAAAGTCCGTCGCATTTGAAAGCCAGCGTACCTCGGTGAAATTCGAGCCATGACTCGAGCATGGCTCGCTCCGCGGCACTGAAGGGTGGATTGATGCGAGTGTCAGTCACGAGCCATGCACCATCCCGGTTTGAATTGGCTCTCCAGTCTATAACCACATGCAAGTCCTGTGTCCTTCAGCACGCTCACCCAAACCGTGGATGCACGCCGGAATGGTGGTTGACAAAGAGTGTCCCGAGCGATAGACTTTATCTATCTTCCTAGAACTATAGGAGCATAGATAAGACATGATTACCTTCCGCCTCGATACTCGCTCGGGCCTTGCCCCCTACCTACAACTGGTGCAGCAGGTAAAACATGCGCTCCGTCTCGGCATGCTGGAAGTCGGGGACCAGCTCCCGACCATCAAACAGATCGTGGCGGAGCTGGCAATCAATCCCAATACAGTCCTGAAAGCCTACCGTGAGTTGGAGCATGAAGGGCTCATCGAGAGCCGGCCCGGTCAGGGCACGTTCGTGCTCAAGACGCTGGCGGGTGCGTCGCTGCAGAGTCAAGCGGGGCTGCGTCGCTCCCTGCTGCTCTGGCTGCAGGAGGCTCAACAGGCTGGACTGGAGGAGGAGAGTATCCAGGCCCTCTTTCTGGATACTCTCCGTGAGTCCTTGAGGCGGGGTGTGGCATGACCGGTGCGTTAGAGACGATGGGGCTGGGCAAGCAGTACGGCGATCTATGGGCATTACGTGATTGCACCTTGACTGTGCCGTCGGGCCGGGTCGCCGCGCTGGTCGGCCCGAACGGGGCAGGAAAATCGACCCTGTTGCAGCTTGCCTCCGGCCTGAACTATCCCAGCGCCGGTGTAGTACGCGTATTCGGACTGTCTCCCCGGCAAGACCCTGGTCTGGTGCTTCCTCGCATCGGCTTCCTGTCGCAAGATCGTCCCCTGTATCGCGGCTTCACAGTGGCAGAGATGCTGACGATGGGAAAGAAATTGAATCCTCGTTGGGATGATGCACTGGCCCGTCGACGGCTCCAACACCTTGGAATCCCGCTGAAGCGTAAAGCAGGCAAGCTCTCTGGAGGTCAACAGTCGCAACTGGCGCTGGTTATGGCACTGGCCAAACGGCCAGAGTTTCTGCTGCTCGATGAGCCGGTGGCAACGTTCGATCCGCTGGCACGGCGTGAGTTCTTGAGCATGCTGCTCGAAGCCACAGTGGAGGATGGGCTCACCGTCCTGCTCTCTTCCCACATCATCAACGATCTGGAACGCATGTGTGATTACATCATCATTCTTTCAGCCGCCCGCCTGACGCTGGTCGGCGACATTTCAGAGGTGCTCGACCGGCATAAGCTCCTGATCAGCGTACGCCGCGACACCGACGGATTGGAGCACCTCCACAACGTCGTGCAGGTGACTCACACCGAGCGACAAACAACCGTGTTGGCGCGAACGAACGGACACATCTGGGATCCCTCCTGGGAAGTACACGATGTGTCGCTGGAGGATATCGTGCTCGCGTACCTCGGCCAGCCCCAAAGGGATGTTCCCACGGTCACGATGGATCGTGCGGACGAAGAGGTGTTGCGATGATCTGGTTAACCTGGCGCCAACAACGATTGGAGACGCTGATCGGCGCTGCGCTGGCCTTCATGGTGACCGTACTCATCATCAGAACTGGATTGGACTTGCGCTCGGCGTACAGCACGCTGCGCATTGGTTCCTGTCTGGGTCAACAACACCTGCAGGATCCAGCCTGCCAGAACGTCCTCAGCACCTTCCAGGACAAGATTCTGGGCCTCTCGAACCTTTCCACCTCTCTCACTTTTTTACCGCTGCTGGTGGGCGTGCTATTGGCCGCACCCATGGCACTCGAGATGGAGCAAGGGACGTTTCGCCTTGCCTGGACCCAGAGTGTCACCCGATCCTCGTGGCTGCGCGTACGGCTGACCCTGCTGATCGCTGCCGCTGCACTGTTCGGGCTGGGAATGGGAGCGCTCCTGACGTGGTGGCGCTGGCCGGCCGATCAAGTTCAGGGACGATTCGTCACCAACGCCTTCGACCTGGAAGGACCTGTCTTCGCGAGCTACACGCTCTTCGCACTCGCCCTGGGATTGACCGTGGGAGCGATGATACGGCGAACCGTTCCGACCATCGGCCTCACGCTGGTCACCTTCCTGGGCATACGTTTCGGCATCGAGAGCTGGATCCGTCCGCACTACATCCCGCCGATCCAGACCGCGTGGTTCTCCGGTCCTCCTCCCTTCGGCACGCTGGATTGGGTGGTCGACAAAGGGTCGACCTGGCGCGATGGGGCCGGCCACAAGCTCTCGTACGCCGATGTGACTGCCCTCTGTCCGGCTCCCACGGGAGGAGTAAAGGACACGTATGTCGCGTGTTTGCACAGCCATCGGCTGAGCGAGTTCATCTATTACCATCCAGCCGGGCGTTTCTGGCTGTTCCAGGGCATCGAGAGCGCCATCTTCGTCAGTCTCAGTATCGCGTTGCTGGCGGGAGCCGTGCGGTGGATGCGATACCGCGTCACCTGAGTTCCCCGGATGAACCGGAGATGGATCAGGTAGACTACTTATCGCTCCAGGGCGATCGGGAACGGCGAGAGTAACTCCACGCCATCCTCGGCGAACGCGACGTTTTGCTCGAGCCGCATGCCGCCGTAGCCCTCGGCGTAGAGGCCTGGCTCAACACTGCTCACCATGCCGGCCTGAATGCGCTCCGCGTTCCCCGGCCTGAGCATAGGATGGGGCTCGTGATAGCGGAAGCCGAGACCGTGGCCGGTGGCGTGGAAAAAGAGATCGGCGAAGCCGTGACGCTCGATCTGAGTGCGGGCCAGAGCATCTACCTCCCCGGCCGACTTCCCCGCACGCCCGCCCTCCATCACCGCATCCACCGCGGTGACGATCGCGTGATACATCTCGGTCTGCCGCTCGCTGGGCGGCCCGGCCACCAGCGTGCGCGTGAGATCGGACCAGTAGCCGTCCACGCTCGTGCCCAGTTCAAGTACGCCGAGGTCGCCGGTCTGCACCACCCGGGCGGAGGTGGTGGGATGCAACGAGTAGGCCAGCGCAGAACCGGGACCGGTCATGAGCTGTGCCCAGGCTCGAACGTGGCCCGCCCCTTCGAAGCCGATGCCACGACTCCTGATCGCGTCCTCAACTCCAGCGGCAATCTCGGCCTCAGTACGTCCTGCCTCGTACAGCTCGTGGAAAGCCCCCAGCCCAAACGCCGCCACGGCATTCGCACGGCGGATTTTATCGAGTTCGTACGGTGTCTTGCAGGTACGCGCTTCGTCGAGCATCGGGACGGCATCCACCAGGTCGGCCTGGGGCGCGGCAGCGCGCATGGTGGCGCGCGTGGCGGCGCCCGGGAAAAACACGTCGCCCCCGCCATGCCCGGCGGCAACGACTTCAAAATCCTGCTCGATCCCGATCTTGCCTCGCTCAACACCTAACGCCGGCAGTACGTCCGCCAGAATGCGTTGCACCGAGTCAAGTGGATCGGGCGTGCCAAGGATGCCGAAGCTATAGAACTGGACATCATCCGCCGCTTCTTCCGGAACTTCCTGGCGTTCGGTCTCGACCGCGATGAGCACCACCTCGCCCTCCCGTGGGACAACCGCAAAGGCGAAGCTGCTGACCGGCCAGTAACCGGTGAGGAGGAGAACGTTATCGGGCAGCCGGCACACGAGCGCATCGAGCCCGTGAGCGGCCATGATGTCACGATTGCGCGCGGCGCGCACTGGGTCAAGCGTCATGGAATGTTCTCTCTCATTCCGATCGGGTGGCCGTTACCAGGTCGGCGGGCGGCGTCTCCACCGTCAACGCATGCGTCACCGCCTGCTCCAGGCCCATGGCCCGCCCCTTGCTTCGCATCGCTTCGAACCCGGCTTCTCCCAGTGCGGTTTTTGCCGCACCAACATGGGCACGGTACCACCGCTCATTCGCGGGCGGTACCGGAGAATCCATCATCTCTCGAAGCGCGTCCGCGGCGCCAAACAGCATGGCGGCGCGCTCCATGTGTCCGAGCGCCGCATAGCAGCCCGCGAGGGCCTCGAACGTCATTGCAAGGATCCAGGGTATGCCATCACTTCCATCGCGCCGGAGCGATTCCGACAACGCCTCACGCGCACGTTGATGGTCCGACTGTTCGAGTGCGGCGACGCCGATACTCGTCAGAACTTCGGCAATGCCGTGCCTGTCCCCGATCTTCTGCACAAGGTGCAGGCTCTCCTCGAGGAGCAACGTCGCTCGGTCATACTCACCCTGCATCGACGCCGCGCGTCCCAGGTTGTTGAGCGCGAACGCCTCGTGAAACGGCTTTCTCAGCGCCCGAAACAGTGCGATACTTTCTTCGGCAAAGCGGACAGTACGCGCAACGTCTCCCCGGTCTCGCGCCACGTCACTCAGACCGATACTTGCTATGGCAGCGCCGTTCGAATCGCTGAACTCGCGGAATATAGCCAGGCTCTCCTCATACAACTCCACCGCTCGGTCGTAGTCACCCAGCATTCTGGATACCTGGGCAACCCCGCACAGCGCGTGAGCGGCCCACCGTTGCTCGCCCTCCGCCAGACTTTGGGAGACGCTTTCTTCCCAGACCTTCTTAGCCAGAGACAGATTCCCGGATTCCTGGAAGATGTACGCCAATCGGGTGAGACAACCCCGGATATCTGAATTCCAGGGCGATTGGCGAAGCAAGAACAGGCTCTCCTGGAATAACTGGATAGCTCGGCCCGTCTCGCCCGCATAATGCGCAACATAGCCGATTTCAGCCAGCACATTTGCCGTTCCTGTCATATCTCCCAACGTCCGGAAGAGGGCGAGACTTTCCTCGGCGAGCGCCTCCACCCGTTCGACGTTATTTCGCCGGGCTTCTGCCCAAACGAGGTCATAGAGGCACCTGGCCAAGTCGGCCGGACTCGCCGATTGGCGTGCCAGCTCGAGTCTTTCCTCATACAGTGGCACCGCGAGATCGGTCTCACCCAGAGCGAAATACGACTTCCCTAGCCATCCGAGAGTTTCGATGGTCCCCCCGTCATCTCCGAGCGCGCGGTACAGCGTCAGGCTCTCTTCGAGCAACTGGATGGATAACCGATGGTCCCAGGCGAAAAAAGTAAAGCGGCCGATAACGCGAAGGGCACGTGCCCGCAGTGCCGGCGCCGAAGACTCAGTTCCAAGGGCGGCGAGATGATCTTCGAGCAACTTTCGCCCCTCGGTGATACGAGCACTCGCGATCCAGAACCGTTCCAGAGCCACGGATAAACGCAATCCAACCACGGACTGGCCGCTGTGGGTCGTCCACGCCAGAGCCGCTCTCAAGTTATCAAGATCCTCCTCCAACCGGTTCAGCAGCGGCAAATGATCCGCCTCCGTCTCCTGACCGTCCAGCTCTTCAGCGACCGTCAGGTAGTACGAGACATGGCGATCCCGGTATGCTTTCGTCTCTCCGCGCTCGTCCAATTGTTCGGAAGCATAATCGCGGACGATCTCCAGCATGCGAAAACGCGGCTCATCGGCTCCGTCCATCCAGAGCAAGCTCTGCTCTGCCAGCCGCATCACCAGAGCGAGTAAATCCATCTCTCGGGCGGGGTCGCACACTGCCTCGATTGCTTCGAAACTACAGCCGCCGACAAAGACGGAAAGTCGGGCGACCAACGTCCGTTCCGCTTCATCCAGCAGGGAATAACGCCAATCCATGGTGTTGCGAAGCGTCTGCTGCCTGGCCGGTCGATCCTTCGCTCCGCTCGTCAGCACATGCATTGGGTTGGAGAGGCGCGTGAGCAGAGCTCGAGGCGAGAAGATTCGAACGCGGGCGGCGGCCAACTCCAGAGCAAGGGGCAGGCCGTCCAGGCGGTAGCAAATATCGGCAATTGCCGCGGCGTTCTCTCTGGTGAGCCGAAAGCCGGGCTCTACCGCCTCGGCACGTTGCACAAAGAGCTGGACCGCGTCGTAACGGCCCAGGGCATCAATGCTCGACCCATGCTGTGGAGCAGGAACGGGGAGCGGCGAGAGCGGATACTCGTGCTCAGCTGAAAGGTGTAATACTTCTCGACTGGTAGCGAGAATTTTCACCGGCGGACAATCGACCAGGAGCGCGGCCACCACGTCCGCGCCGGCCAGCAGATGCTCGAAGTTGTCCAGAACGAGCAGGCGCCGCTTTCCACGGAGATGCTCGTGCAGGCAGGCGAGGATAGACTGTCCGCTTATTGCCTTGACACCCAGGGAAGTGGCGATCGCGGAGGGAATCGTGAGGGGATCGATCACGGAGGCGAGAGCCACAAAGAAGACCCCGTCGGGAAAGGTGTCGGATATCTCGCCGGCTACCTGGAGGCCGAGTCGCGTCTTGCCGGTCCCGCCCGCGCCAGTGAGCGTGAGGAGTTGTACATCATCCCGTTCCAACAGTTGAGAGACATCCCGCACCTCACGCTGCCGGCCGATAAACGGCGTCGGTTGGATCGGGAGATTTGTGCCTCCACTGGGATGATCTCCGGGCTCCTGCCCCTCTGCCTCGCTCGCTCTCGCCTGGCGCGCAGCGACCGCAAGCTGGGACGATGCCTGTTCACCCAGCGCCAGAGCGTGCGCCAACCGCCGGACGGTAAAAGCATGGGGACGGTGATTGACGCCTCGTTCCAGATCGCTGATCGTCCTGACGCTGAGCGTCGTTTGCTCGGCCAGCTCCTCCTGTGTTAACCCGGCAGCTGTTCGATACTGCCGAAGCAACACGGCAAACGTTCCCGGCGAAGACTTTGTCATGGCCTCCACATCATCCTGGTCTCCCGAATCCATAAACAACCGTCTCAACCCTGGCGTGCAGTTTACCACCATCAGTGCCAAGGTGCGAGCAAATTCTGTGGGAAGACTGTGGGTCCACTGCATGGTGCATGCCCGTCCCGTGGGGCACACTGAACACCAGGCAAGCGGTTGAGAGACAAGCTGTGATGGGAGCCCACCCCCAATCACCCTTCCGGAAAAATCCACCGCTTCGCTGAGTACTCAGACTCATCAAGTGCGCAGGAAAGACGAGCTCAACCCGCCATCGGACGAAATCAGGAGACGGCCATGACGCCCTACGGATATCACAACAGCGAGATCAATCACAGGAATGGAGACGACCGAAGAAATGCGCGCGAGGCAATTCGTCAGGCAAAACTGGTGCGGCAGCGCGCGCTCAGCGAGGAAGTCGGAAGCCAACCGAATCGGCACTCCCCACGAATGGGAGCATGGCGCCGCGTCGTGGCGCCGGCGCTCCGATTGGCTGCGCTCGTCCGCACTCCCCAGGCTAAGGCATAGGTGCGCTAGCCCGTCATGCTTGACACCGGTGCGTACACCCCAAGCATGAGCCGACACCGACGAGGTGGGCACTTCGGCCCCGTTTGGAGATCGACCTGAAATCTTCAAAGTTGCTCCATCTCCTGGGAACACTCGCCATCGCGCCCATCTTCGCCATTTCGTACGCCCTCCACGTTCATGCGGACCCGCCCGGCATCCCCGCCGGGCGGGTTACGCATCGGACAACGGTACCCGCGATCGGCCTGGCGAAGCAGGTCAGCCCGGTCGGCCTGCAAACCTGGGGCATCCTGAATGAATGGGCCGCTCCGGCCGTACGGGTCAGTAGTTATTCGGCAACATCGAATCGCCGGCATCGACGTTGAGCAGGGCTGCGGTTACCTGGGTTGATTCATCGGAGGTGAGATACACCACGGCGAAGGCCGTGTCCTCCGGTGTCTGATGACGGCCCAGCGGCAGGTCGGCGCCGATGCGGTGCAGTTCCTCCAGGGTCCTGCCCAGACTTGTTTGCAGCGCGATCTCGGTATCGGTGAGCACCCAGCCGGGAATGATGTAGTTCACCCGGATCCGATCTTTGGCCAGAGCCCCGGCCAGCGTGCGGGTCATGTTCAGCAGACCTCCTTTGGCCGCCGAGTACGCCACGAGGTTCGCTGCCCCCTGGATACCGTGAATCGAACCGATATTGACGATACTCCCACCACCGGCCGCGCGCAAATGGGGCGTCGCATACTTGCAGCAGTAGAAGGCGCCGCGCAGGTTCAGAGCCAACACGCTTTCCCAAAAGTCGGTGGTCGTCTCCTCCAGAGTGCCACGCGGAAAGGCACCCGCATTGTTTACCAGGGCATCAATCCGGCCATAGGTGCGTACCGTTATCTCCATCAGGGCGGCACACGAATCTTCCTCCCGCACATCCGTCCACACGAAGGTCGATTCACCGCCGGCTCCCTGTATTGCGCCAACTGTGGCCTTACCGGCATCCTCAAACACGTCGGCGACCACGACCCGGGCGCCCTCACCTGCCGCCATCTCAGCGCAGCCGCGACCGATGCCCTGGGCCGCCCCGGTGATGACGACGACTTTATTGGCCAGCCGGCCACTCATACGCGGCGTTCCTGTGAGATGTTCACTGTGGCACGTCGATCCACCGCTGCGAGCCGGCACTTTCGAAGATGCAGTCACCCAGCACGTTTTCACGGTGCCCATCGACAAACGTCGGAAAATCCGGTTGGCGGCCGGACGCGTATCCACCGGCACGAATGAAATCGTAG
The DNA here is from genome assembly GCA_025449555.1 of Chloroflexota bacterium. GTDB lineage: Bacteria > Chloroflexota > UBA5177 > UBA5177 > UBA5177 > JANWJD01. The sequence continues at coordinate 28,505 of JANWJD010000059.1, forward strand.
AAAGAACGTTCGATTGCGGTGTGCGTGTCGGCAAACCCTTCGTCATGGCCGGCCGGATAGCGCGCATAGGGACGGGCCCCGTCGGCCAACAGGGCCGGATCCTTGATCAGCACCTCGTTTGGCCGGTCGCGGTGTCCGATCCATAGTTCGTTGGGGTGCTCCCCTTCCCACGCCAGGGACCCCTTCGATCCATTCACCTCGATCGCGATGCGGTTTTTGCGGCCCGCGGCCACCTGCGAGACCTGCATCGTGCCGCGAGGACCATCTCCAAAGTGCAGCACGACCGTGGCTGCATCCTCGGTGTCCACAGTCACCGGGATGCGCGGCACATCCGCGGTCGAGAACGCTTCAAGCGGGCGATCCGGCTTCTGTCGCACCGGCAGAAAGGTCGACATCTCTGCCAGCACCCGGGTGATTCGTTGCCCCGTGATGAACTGCGCCAGATCCATCCAGTGCGAACCGATATCGCCAATCGCCCGCAACTTGCCGCCCGCTCCGGCCTCGACCCGCCAGTTGTAGTCGGTATCGTAGAGCAACCACTCCTGCCAGTATCCGCCGTGCACCGAGAAAATCGTCCCCAGTTCTCCACGCTCGATCAGAGCTTTGGCGTGCCGGACCACCGGATAGAAACGCACGTTCAGCGTCACTCCATTGACCAATCCGGTGCGGGCCGCCAGCTCGACCAGTTGGGCCGATTCCGCGCTGGTCATGCCGAGCGGCTTTTCGCACATCACGTGCTTGCCTGCTTCCAGTGCCGCCCTGGCGGCCGGATAGTGATAGACGTTGGGCGAAGAGATATCCACTACATCGATCTCGGGGTCGCGGATCAGGTCATGGAAGTCTCCGTACGCCTTGGGGACGAAGAGCTCGCGCGCCCTGGCTTCGGCCGAACTCTGACTGCTCCCCGCCAGCGCGGCCACTTCCACGTATCCCAACCGTCGAATGGATTCAATGTGCGCTGGACCAATGAACCCTGCTCCGATGACGCCGACCCGGATCGGCAGGTGCACCTCGTTCATAACGCTCCCTCTCCCACCGGTTGTAGTACCGTCTTCAAGGCTGAGCGGCGCTCGAACACGTCGAAAGCCTCGCGCCACTCGGTGATTGGAAACACCCCGGATACCAGCGGTTCCGCCTGCACTTTACCTGTCGCCAGGAGCTCCAGGGCACGGTTCCAGGCGGATGGAACGGAGGCATTGCTCCCGGTCACGGTGAGTTCCCGGTAGCACACTTCATCCAGATTCCATTCCACCGATTTGCCAAAGAGACCAATCTGGGAGTACTGGCCGCCTCGCCGGACCAACTCGAGCAACATGCGCGCGGCCGGCCCGGCGCCGGAGCACTCATACACGATATCGGCCCCCACACCGTCCGTTAGCTCATCGACGACCGCCCGATAGTCGTCCTGCTGCGCGTTCAATACGGCATCCGCGCCCAATTCGAGCGCCATGCGCAGTCGATGCGCATCGGCCTCGGTGCCGATCACCACCGCGCGTGCACCGGCGGCACGCACGACCTGCAGCGTGAGCAAGCCGATGGCCCCGGGACCGGCGATAACCGCTACATCACCGGGCAGGAGACGCGGCAGCTCCAGTGCACCGTGTACCACGCAAGCCAGCGGTTCCGTCAGGGCGCCTGCCAGGTAACTCACTCCCTCCGGCAGCACGTGCACATTGCGCTCGGGCACGATCAGATACGAGGTGAAACCGCCATTGACGGCAGACCCGATCGACCGTCGATGCGGACAGCGGTTGATCCGCCCGGCGCGGCAGAAGCGGCAGACACCACAGGTGGAAAAGTAGGTCTCCGTCGTGACGCGATCCCCGAGGCGAACACCCTCGACCCCGTCTCCCACCTCGACCACCTCACCCGACACCTCGTGGCCCAATACGACGGGGGGAAACGACGTGAATTCATCGTGCAAGATGTGGAGATCGGTGCCGCAGATTCCCGCGGCGCGCACCGCGATCAATACCTGCCCGGCTGCCGGCCGCGGCTCTGGAATATCTCGCACCTCGACGTTGCCGTCACCCGGCGCGAACTTCATCACAGCTTTCATGTCAGCTCATGTATTGACGCAGGAAGCCCGCCGCCTGGCGCAAGGCACGCTTGCGATCGCGCAGACTGCCTTCATACGGGCGATCTTCCGCCTCGATACAGACCGGACCCGTATACCCGACATCGGTCAGGGCGGCAAAGAACGCTCCCCACCGCACATCCCCCAGGCCGGGCAGCTTGGGCGTGTGATAGTCAAGCGGAACGGCCAGGATCCCGACTTCATCCAGCTTGAGGCGATCGAGTCGGGCATCCTTGGCGTGGACGTGATGCAGGCGCGAGGCGAACTCCGCGATGGGGGCAACCTCGTCCATCTGCTGCCAGATGAGATGAGAGGGATCGTAGTTGAGACCAAAGTGCGGATCGGGAATCTCGGCGAACATGCGGCGCCACACCGCCGGACTGATCGCCAGATTCTTGCCGCCGGGCCACTCATCCTGGGAGAAAAACATGGGGCAGTTTTCGATACCCAGGTTGATATCGCGCTCCGCGGCATAGCGCACCAATGGTGGCCACACTTCCTGGAACAGCGGCCAGTTCGCGTCGATCGACTTCCACTGATCTCGCCCCACGAAGGTGTTGACAGTCGAGAGACCAAGCAGGACCGCCGCGTCCATCAGCCGCCGCAGATGCTCCAGGTACACGGCGCGCTCAGCGGCATCCGGCGTCAGTGGGTTCGGGTAGTAGCCGAGCGCTGAGATTCGGACTCCGGTGGTTGCGCAGCGCTCATTGATAGCTCGGGCCTCCGCTTGGCCCAGACTCGCCACATCGATATGGGTTGTGCCCGCGTACCGGCGCGCGTCGCCACTCCCGGTCGGCCAGGACATGACCTCGACACACTCGAACCCTTCCTCGGCGGCAAAGTCGAGGACCTCATCAAAGGAAAGATCTTCCAGAATCGCGCTGACAAAACCAAGTTGCATGCTTTCACCTCGATGAGACGACTGGAGCCGTGGCTCGAATTAGGTGTTACCGGCCAACCGGGCATAGGCCCAGGCCAGCAAGAGAATCAACAAGCCATAGAGCATCTGGCGCACTGCCTCGGTGGCATTGATGACGGTCAGGAATGCGTCCAGCACAGTAAGAATCAACGCGCCGAAGATGGTTCCGGCGTAGCCGCCACTTCCACCAAAGACGGACGTCCCGCCAATTACCGCTGCCGCCACGGTCAGCAGGAGATAGCTGGAGGCGAGCTGCAAATCGACCGCATTATTGTTTCCTCCCAGGATCATGCCGGCAACCGCGCTCAGTCCTCCCGAAATGACGTAGGTGACGATCAAGACCTGCCAGGAGCGCACTCCCGCCAGGCGACACGCCACGGGGTTATCTCCGATCGCAATGATGGCGCGCCCCAACCCGCTGTACTTGAGTCCCAGGATGAGGATGACGGAGAGCGGCAGCCACACCAGGAGCACGTCGAGCGGGATGTATCGGAAGACGGTACGAGTGCCCAACTCGTACATGACCTGCGGAACGACCGGGGCGCCATTGGTCTCGGCCTGGCTGTAGACGATCAACATACCGCCGAGGATGGCGCCGATGCCAAGGGTCATGATGAGCGGCTGGACCCCAAAGACACCGACACCGATGCCGTTGACGAGGCCGGCCACTAACCCAACGGCCAGGCCGATCAGGATGGCCGCGAAAGCGCCATGCACGTTGTTCTGAGCCATCAAATACGCGGCGGCGGAGGCGACACTCGCTACGGACAGATCCACCCCAGCGGTGAGGAGCACGAGCGTCTGGCCACCGGCCATGATTCCCAGGATAGCCGCCACTTGCACGGTCGACGACACGGAGTGAAGGGAGCGGTACCCGGGGCTGATGATAGACAGGATGACAAAGAGTATGACGAGGATGGCAGCCAGAGCATAGAGTGGTTGATCCGAGAGGCGCCGTTGGAACTCGGCGATGCGGCCTGGCCCTGCCTCGACCGTGGGAGACGATGCGGGCGCGGTTGCACTCATTTGCGCCTCCTGAGGGCGAGGACCCCGGCAAAGAGCACGACCAGTACGACGATTGCTCCCTGGATAACCGTGGCATAGTTGGGATCGACTCGCAGGAATCCCAGAATGGCCCGGATGATATTCAGGACAAAAGCAGCCGCGATCGGTCCCAGCAGGCCACCGCGCCCCCCAGCCAGACTCACGCCGCCCAGAACCACACAGGCCACGCTGTTGAGGGTGAAGCTGGATGCGCTATTCGGATCGCCCTGGCTGGTTTCTGCCAGCAATGCGATCCCGGCCATGCCGACGAAGAGCCCTCCCAGCGCATAGGCCGCGATGCGGGTACGAGCGACATTGACCCCGCTCAGAAACGCTGCCATACGATCACTTCCCAGCGCATAAACCGAGAGGCCGAGTCGGGAGCGATACCAGGGTAGCCACACGACCAGCACGATGCAAGCCAAAACGAAGACCCCCTCGGGCAACCAGCCCCACAGTTCTCCGTTCACGAGATTGGCGAAATCGAAAGGGATTCCTCCGCCGGGCGTGGGGAGGACATACAACGCCAACCCGTACCACACGAAGCTGGTGGCCAGTGTGACGATGATATCCGGTACGCGCGAAATGGTGATGACAAATCCGGTTAAGGCGCCCAGCGCCGCCGTTCCCAGAATGATGACAATCGAATCAAATGTTGCCTGTTTGGCGTCGGCGTTGACCATCCAGCGCGCGGCTACCACGTTTACCAGCGCCATCATGGTCCCTATGGAAAGGTCGATTCCTCCCACCAGCACGACGGAGGCCTGCGCCATGGCCGCCAGAGCCAGCGGCAGGGTCTCGATCACTAGAGTTTGGATATCGAAGGCATTGAGACCGGGATGGACGAGCTTTTCGATCACGAAGAGGACGATCAAGATGGCATAAATCGACAGGCCCCACGCGTTGCGGCGCACAAAGCGGCGACGCACTGCGATTGAGATAAAGGGCGTGGCCGATGGGGTTGCGCTGATCGAACTCACGCCACGACCTCTTCCGATATCAGGCCGTGAGCGGCGTGCAGCAGTGCTGCCTCGTCTGCCTCGGAGGCGGGCAGCTCCGCTACGATCTTGCCCTCGTACAGCACGAGGACGCGGTCGCACACCAACTGAATTTCGGACAACTCGCTGGTGAAAAAGAGGATCCCCACGCCATCAGCGGCGAGTTGACGCAGCAGTGTATGAATCTGGCGCTTGGTGCCCACATCGATGCCGCGCGTCGGATCGAACAGCAGCAGAACCTGAAAGCCGGTCGCCAGCCACCGGGCGATCGTGACCTTCTGCTGATTGCCGCCGCTCAGTCGTCGCACTTGCCGCTGCGCCCGGGTATCCACCTGCAAGCGTTTGATGGCATCTCCCACGCGGCGGGCTTCCGCCCGAATATTGATCGGCCCCCACTGCAGCACGCGGTTGTAGAGCGGCAACGCAATATTTTCCCGCACCGACCGCTGCGGCAGTAGCGCTTGCACCCGGTCAGCCGGCACCAGCACCATTCCCGCTTGAATTGCATCATACGGCGTGCGCGGAGCAAGCGTTCGCCCGGCAACCTTCATCGAGCCTGCATCGGCCTTGCGGCGACCGGAGAGCGCTTCAAAGAGTTCATCCTGGCCCTGGCCCTCCAATGCAGCCACGCCGACGATCTCTCCCGGATGAACCACAAACGACAGGCCGTTGACTTCTGCACCGACCCGTATGTCATCTACCTGCAGGAGCGGAATGGTGTCCTGCGTACCGGTGCGAAGGTGATCCGTCGCGACCTCGACCCCGGATCGTCCTTCCGGCTGCTCCGGGACCGCCCTGGCAGCCGGCCCCAACATGAGATCGACCATTGGTCCTTCACCACTCTCCGCGGGGATCAAGGTACCGACATCGCGTCCATCGCGTAGCACGGTCGCACGGTCGCAAATGGCCCGCACTTCCTTGAGACGGTGCGAAATGAAGAGCACGGAACGCCCACGATCGCGCCATTGGCGCATCACCAGAAAGACGCGTTCTGCCAGGTCGGACGGGAGAGCCGCCGTAATCTCATCCAGCATGAGGAGCTGCGGGTCCCGGGCAAGCGCGCGCGCCAGGTCCAGCATACGCAACATGGGCAACGGCAAATCGCCCACGATCTCTCCGAAATCGATATTGTCAAGATCCATCGTGGACAGCCACTGATGCACGGCCGGCGCACCGACTCTGGTGAGGCGCAGGTTTTCGGCGATGGTCAGATCCGGCAGCAGCGCTGGATCTTGAAACACGGCGGCGATGCCCGCTGCCTGCGCCGCCGCCGGCGAGTGAAAGCGAACTTCCTTCCCGTCGAGCGCGATCGTTCCAGAGTCCGGGTGGATGACCCCGGTTAACATTTTCACCATGGTGCTCTTGCCGGCGCCGTTCGCGCCGAGCAGAGCATGAATTTCGCCTGCTTCCACCGTCAGGTTGGCCGAGCGCAGGGCGACTACCGCGCCGTATCGTTTGGCAAGATCGCGCACGGTGAGAAGACTCATGCGATCAATGTTCCCTCTGTGTCCAGAGACCGTGCGGTGGGGGGGCCCCGGCGGCCCCCCCCCCCCCTGAAGCGAGCGCAATAACCCGTGCCGGCGAAGAGCCGCGGGGGGGGGGGGTCGGGCGCGCGGCGGGGGGGGCTACAGTGGTGGG
>JANWJD010000060.1 GCA_025449555.1 Chloroflexota bacterium
ACAGCAAATTCCTCTACGGCGACTTCATCAATGCGCTCATCGCCTTCGTCATCATCGCGGCTGTGATCTACTTCTTCGTGGTCAAGCCCTACACCTCACTCATGGAGCGCTTCAAGCCTACCCCCACTCCGGCTCCGGTGCGGGACTGCCCCTACTGCACCAGCAGTATTCCGCAGACTGCCACCCGTTGCCCCTTCTGCACCTCACAACTATAAGGAAGCGTTTGCCGGTTCGATCCGGTCAGTCATGCCCCTCTGAGCTTGGGCTCGATCGGCGCCGTTAGCCGGCGCCCGGAGACCGACTGTTGCATCCGACCACGCCCTCACGTTATATTTAATAGAGATTATATCGATATGCAATATAACGTGAGGTGCGTGATGGAGCCCGATGACTTCTTTCAATCATTCCAAGAGCACAGTGCCGCGGTACACGAAGCGATCAAGAGTGTAGCGCACGACATGGCTTGCCGCAGCCACTTTTCAAAGCATGAGGAGCGCCTCGAAGGGCGCTTGCGGCAGGTGTCGCAGGAAGTGACGGAGGCCGCTCGGCGACTAAAAGAACTGGGATAGTGGATGTAATATGAGACGGTGGAACAAGGATCACATGACAACGCCTGCTGGATTATTATTGAAGCAACACGATCCAAAATAGACGGGTCCGGAAAGATGATAGAGCGCACGGAGATGCAGCAAGAAGGGTTGCACAGTCCTGCACGCGTCTTACTGGTGATGGATCAGCCGGTGTTGGCGGAAGTCGTCAGGTTCGCGCTCAATCATGGCGTCTTTGTGGCTCGGGTCGTACCGGACGCGGATGAAGCCCAGGTCGTCTTGCGGGACTGGCAGCCTCATCTCGCCCTGTTCGATATGGACCTGTGTGAGGGGGGGATCCTGGAGGAGTGGGGGAAGCTGACTCCCCAGGTAGAGCGCCCGCCGGTTATTGGACTGACTCGGCGAGGAGATCTCAAGACGACGCTCGCCGCCTTCGAATGGGGCGTGGATGACCTCCTGACGATGCCGTTCCCACCCGAGGAGTTGTTGGCGCGATCGCTCGCGGTCATGCGCCGCACCTATCACACCGCCATCGTCTTCACCCCGACGATTCGCCTGGGAGAGTTGGAGATCGATATTCTGCATCGCCGGGTGCGAGCCGGGAGCAGCGACTTACACCTCACGCCACTGGAGCAGAATCTGCTTTACCTGCTGGCAGCCAACGCCGGACGCTTGTTGACCCGGGATGAGATTATGGACACGCTCTGGGGCGTCGATTACCTGGCGGACAGCAACGTGGTAGACCGGCACATCCGCAACCTACGCGCCAAGCTGCAGAACAACTGGCGACGTCCGCGCTACATCGCCACCATTCCGGGAAAGGGCTACCGGTTCATGCCCACCGACACCGGCGAAGGGCCTGCCACTCCGGTGAAGTGACCCCATTGGGGGATGACCAAAGCTCGTGCGGATCACTCCGTTCAACCGTCCCTCGTCCTGGCGCGGCACGGCTCTACCCTGATTCGACATGAAGAAAACTCATGACACGGGTGGTTGGACAGAGTACACTACGACCACCGAACGGTGTGCTGCGTGTCCTGCCCCGTGGCTGGTTCTCCTACAGCCTCCGGTCACGGGGCGTTCTCCCAGTTCACATTCTCCGGCACCTTGAGACAGTCGAGATCATCCGTACCGTATATTCCGCCCCATGGCCGGTTTCTCCCTCCGGTCGCGGGACCGACCTCTCGTTGGAAGAAAGTAGGCCCCGACCGCTTCGTGACGATTTGACTGTCAAGGATTGCCGGTGATAGCTCCATTGCAAATTGAGAAGATGCTCCATCGTCGGGTGGACGTATTCCACCGGCCTGTGGTTGACCACGACACCTTGTGTGACACCGCGACCGTGGTGTGGCTGACCGCCCGACTCCTGCGTCGTTATGCCCAAGAGCATGCCGGGTCCATCACGCCGGATCATGCCGCTCGCCTCACGCATGGACTCCAAACAGTCGAACACGAAATGCATTGGATACTCCTTAACGGAGAGACGGCAGAGGCCGACGATCTCGTACAGGCCGTGAGCACTGCCATTATTCACACACGGGACGCGGCAACACTCTTGCACCTGGCGGCCCGCCGACGTGACGACAATGTTCCCGCTCCCTGAGCCAGGCCGTTGCGACGCTGCACACTGAGTACTGGGCGTGGCAGCATCTCGATGACTTGTCGTGGCACACGACCTATCTACCAGCCCGCCTACGTGGCCCGCTCCACTGCATACTGGAGGGGGTGAGCCGTCACGGTCCTCCCTAAGTCCGGCTCGCCCCCTCTCTATCCCACCGCTGCGCCGGGGTTCAGGGCCGCCGCAGCGACCGCATCAACGTATCGAAGTCGTCATCCAGATGAACTGAGACGGCGGAGGGATGAAGGAGACGGTACAGCTCCATGAGCGGCTGCTGCAGAGCGGTCCGCTCTCGTTGCTCGACCGCGCTGGTACACCACCCGAGCTGCTGGTATCGGTGAAAGAGACGTCGGTACTCCGACCGGTGCTGACCGACGTTGTCCGTGGATACCCGTGATGGAACCGCATTCGGCTCGATATGCGCTGCTTCGGGTGCGTTCATTGTGATCCCTCGAGTCTTTCCGGCGATAGTCAGATGGGAGCGGAATCGAACGAACGCTCGGAATGGAGAATCGGAGCGTCCTGCTCGAGGCTTGTCCTCGGTTCTCGTCTCCGCGCTCGATAGGAGCGAACGCGTACTTGCGCTCCTTCATATCTACACGTTACTCGATTTAGGGACGCAATACAATAAGATGCAACGATACGCACGGAAGGCCCGGCCCCATGGTCGGGGCCGAGCCTTTCACGCTTGCAAACTGTTTTGACTACGGGTGGCGCTGGCTGACACCTGCGCTCACATCGTGGTCACCCGAGTTGCGCAGGATCTCATCGACTTTCATCGCGCCCGGGTAGGTCAGACCGGGCTTCAAGACGCCCAACTGGCTGAAGACGCGCACGGCGCCGCCCACGCGGTTGGGGAACAGGTTGCGCACGTACGAGCGGTTGTTCGGCAGCTTGCCCTGAGCCGCGCGCGCCAGCGAGCGGTGGGCCTCTTCGGTCGCACCGATCTGGTACGAGTACTGTGCCAGCTTGGCCAGGCCACCCTGCGCGAATTCGCGGTTGGCGGCGAGGTAGGCGGCGGCGAAGATCTCGTCGGCCGTCTCCAGGAAGCGGAGCGCCTGAATGGCGTTGCGGAGGATCGCCGGCGGGAACGAGAAGCTGGTGACCAGCGGCTTGGCGCCGGCCCCGGTCAGGAAGGCGTAGTGATCCTGCTCCTGGCGCAGAATGCCGCGCACGATATGGACCAGCGTGGGAACCGGAACGGCGATACCGGCGGTGTTGACCCGGCCCTCATTCACGGCGACATGCAAGTTGTACAGCGCGGTGACGGCCGCAGCTTCCGCCGTGGCGGCGATATTCAAGATGGACTGGGGGGTCTCTGGCATGGCGGCCAGGGTTTTACCATCAAGGGCGGCGGCCTTCACGATGGTGGGAGCAAGCCCCAGCCCCGCCGCGGCAACGGCCGCACCTTTCAAGAAGTGGGCTCGACTCTTGGGAGACGTCATCAAGTCATGTGCAAGTGCTGCGTTCTGTACTTCGTCGTTGGACACGGTACTTCCTTCCCATTTTTTTCTAACTGTCTTGTGCAACCACTGTGCACATAGAGACATACGCAATACCGCGTCGATTGGATCACAGCGCGTGGTGTGACCTCGGGCTGTGCACCCGGTCGTGGAAGGATTGTGACTGCACACCGCGGGAACCTTTCGCGAGCAGTCAAAACTCGGTGTATATTGAATGAGATATGGTCGGCGGAGTCCTAGCTCACCCCAAAGGAGAAGTCTTTGGATAATCTTTTCAACAAAGCGAAAGAGCTGGCGCAGGACCCGGCAACGCAGGAACGGCTCAAGAAGATGGCGCAGGAGCGGTTTGGTGGCGGGTCCAGAGGTGCGGACCAGAGCGAGGGAACCGCGGAAGACCGATCCGACGAGCAGTCCCCAGAGTCCACTGAGTTCGGTGAAGACCAACCGGACCACACGTCTTAGGCTGAATCGATCGACCTCCTATAGCCCCGCTGAAAGGAGCCGGATGGACGACGAAGCCACAGAGCGCACCATCTGAATCGGAGACGTCGTATTGACACTCCGTGACGATGCTCAGGCGAATGCATCCAAAGAGGAGAGAACGATGGCAAGCATGGGACCGATTCTGGACAAAGCGTACGAGAACAGGGAATTCGACGAGCTGGCAGACGCTCCCGTCGATGCCTTGCAGGGCGTTTCGGCTTCGGACGCCGTAGCTCTCAAGCAGGCATTCAACATCACGACCATTCGTGAATTGGCCGAAAGCAAGTACGTCTTGTGGGCGCAGGCCATTTGCAACCTGACGGTGAAAAGCTCCGGACATCGCTAGGAGTCGATTGGACTCACGAAGCCGACTGGAACGGAGGGAGTCGAAGCGATGAAACGAACCGTACTGGCCCTTACGCTCGTGTTGGCGCTATGCGCAGGTGTGCTCGCGCCGTCAACCGCGCTGCCGGTCTCGGCACATACCACGCATGCACATGCCGCGGCCTTCGACAAAACGCGCTTTGTGGCTCACCTGGCCGCGGCCTTTTTTGTCTTCCACCACTGGGTATGGAAACCCTACAAAGATGGCAAGCTGCATGGCTTCCATCTCATCACTTACGCCAAGGCGGCGCTGGCGCTGCTGTTTGCATACCACGAGGTGAAGAAGGCATACGACATCGCCAAGACGAGCAACAGTAAAACGCTGCAGCTTCTTCTGGTACCGATGAACAAGTTGGCGGACGGCTTCAATGCCTTGAGTAGCAAGGTGAAGTCCCACCACTTCAGCAGCGGCGACATGAACAGCGTCAACAGCACGGCCAACAGCTTCCAGAGCCAGGCTGGTGGCGCCGGCTTCGCCTTTAAGGATGCGACGTCGGCCGCCGGGTGTTGTTAGCACACCGCGTCTGAACCACGCAGAGGGGTATGGAACATTCTGTACCCCTCTGCTTCATACGTTGCGTCAGTTCGCTTGAAGCACGTCCATGCTCGGTTGCGGGTGTGTACTAGTTCGAATGTAACCGGAGGAGGGAACGATGAAAGGATTCAGGGACTTTGTGCTGCGTGGCAACGTGGTGGACCTGGCAATCGCGGTGGTCATCGGCGCCGCCTTTGGGGTGGTGGTCGCCGCCTTCGTCAAAGACCT